>ONSE01000222.1 GCA_900320415.1 uncultured Eubacteriales bacterium | reverse complement strand
GACGGCGGCTGCATTCCGCCCTGCGGCATCTCTGCGCTGCCGTCCTCGTTGGTCGGGGGCTGAAAGTCTCCCTGCGGCATTTGTCCGTCCTTCTGTCCGGGCCCGCCGTCCGCGTTATCCAGGCGCTCGGTCTCCGGCTTGTAAAGCGCCCCGTCCGCATTCTGATAGTTGCGCTCCAGGAAGGAATCCGACACATCCTCAACCGCGATATACAGACCGTGCTGCCTGCCGTTGACAGAGAGTGAAACGTAGCTCGTCAGCGACGCGCTTACGCCCGCCTCACGCATGATCATGTAGGAAAGGTAGTCCTTCATGTAGGTCGCGTCGGACATGATGTTGTTCAGATTGAGCTTGTCAAGCCCCTGATAGGTCTGTCCTTTTTCAAATTTTCCGAAATTGATCTTGAAGCTGTAGCGGTCGGAATCCGAGGACGCGACCTGTGACAGAGAAGTATTTCCCTTTGTGGCAAAGGATACATTCTCCGCCCTGTTGCCGTCGATGGTCACATCGGCGGCGTACTTGGTTTTCTTGAGCGGATTGGCGAGCAGATCCTCCCAGTCGTCCTCTCCGATCTCCACGTTGATTTCGTGGACGAAGCTTGTGTCAAACAGACTTTCCGCGTAGGTCGCGGATGTGGCTTTTGCCGTTTTTTCCTCTTTGACGGCTTCGTCTGCCGTCTCCGTCTGCGGGGAGCCGCCGCCCTGACATCCTGTCATGCAGACGCTGAGAAGCAGCGCCAGCACCACCGCGATTGAAATGATTTTTCTCACGGGAAACACCCTCCGTTTATGTTGATGGGAGCAGTATACCACCGCTGTTTGACGGCTGTATGAAAACAGCATGAAAAATTTTACATTTCTCGCCTCCGCAGCGTATTTGCTCCTAAACTTGCGCCGCAGATATTGCCTTTTTCCGTCGGTTAACGTATAATGTAGACAGAAAATATAAAGACGGGTGAGAAAAATGTACCGGATTTTGATGGTAGAGGACGATAAAAACATCCAGACTCTTGTGGTGAACTATTTCACCAAAAAGCAGGCGGACACCTTTGTGATGGAGGTTGCCTCGGACGGACAAACGGGCGTTGAGATGGCGTATGAGAACCACTACGACCTGCTGCTGCTCGACGTGATGCTTCCCGAGCTGGACGGCTTTGAGATTTGCAGAGAGATACGGAGAAACAGCGACGTGCCGATCATGTTCATCACTGCCCGCGCCGACGAGGCGGATATTCTCAACGGCTACGCTCTCGGCTGTGACGATTACGTGGTCAAGCCCTTTCCCCTGCCCGTGCTCTATCAGAAGGCGAACGCCCTGATCAAGCGCGCCAAGGGGCTGGTGCGCTCCAAGGTTTTCACAGCGGGTACCCTTTCTCTGAACCCCAACAACGGAATGGTCGTCAACGACGGCGCAGAGGTTAAGCTCACTGCCAGAGAGTACGCGATCCTCAAGGTGCTGATTGAAAACAAAGGCAGGATCATCAGCCGTGAGCAGCTGTTGGATATGGTTTGGGGATATGACAGCGGAACGGACGAGCGCGTTCTCGACACACATATGCGCAACCTGCGGAAGGCGCTGGGCACAAACGGTAAGCTGATCAAGACGGTCATCCGCCGCGGCTACAAAATTGAGGGCTGAGAAATGGAGCAACGGTTAAAAAAACAGCGCAACCGCCTGTTTCTCCGCGTCACGCTGATTTTGCTCGCCGCGTGGCTGGCGGTCTCCGCCGTCTACTGCGCCATCCGCCTCTACACAGAAAAAGCGGATGTGCAGAACCGGGAGCTTGCCAATTTATCACGCGCCAAGCAGCAGCTCTCCACCGACGCGGGGTACTCCGATCTGATCAGCCGCTTTTTCCTCAGCTACGTCAACCTGATGTATCCCGAAGACGGCAGGGAAAGAAACCGGGACACCCAGATCATCGTGACGGATATGATGAGCGGTGAGATCATCGCGGACACGGCGGGAAAGGTCGATGTGCGCTACGGCATCAAAACGGGCACGGACTCCTCCTCCGCGGAGTACGGCTTTCTGGATTACAACACCGTGCGCGACGCCCTCAGCGACGAGCAGTTTCAGACCATCTCGGAATACCTGAATACCGAACGCAGTGACGGCAGGCATTACGAACTGGTATGCACCAAATTATATCTCGACGCCGTGGAAATCATTCCCGCAGAGCTGAAGATCGTCCTGACGGAGGGAGAAAACACCTGGTTCCAGTCGGATGAGATCGTCGAAACCTTCACGCTTGACAAGAACATGATGGAGGGTGAAACGGTCTTTGAGTGCGATGATATGCGGCGGAACACCGTCCCGAAGGACTTTTTGCTCGACGGGATGTATAACAGGGACTGCGTCGGCCTGCTGACCGAAGAACAGAAGGAGAAGGCAGTAGCGACGGTTGCGACAGGTCCCCTGGAATATATCTTTTACGCCACGGATTACTCCTATCTGAGCGAAAAGAACGCGGGCAATCCCGACACCGCCTCCGTGAACGATACCTACTGTATGCTGCAATACGCCAAAAGGATACGCCTCTGGGACAACTGCAAGGGGAAGCTTGTCATCGGCGTGAGCGCGATTTTCGGCTTCTTTTTCATCATCGGTCTGATTCTCTGCCTGATGATCTGGAAAATGGTAAAATCCCAGATATTGCAGGAGCAAAAGCGTACCGACCTGACCAACGCGCTGGCGCACGATATCAAAACGCCTCTGTTTGTCATCAGCGGCTACGCCTACAGCCTCAAGGAGGATATCGACGCCGAGGAGCGGGACAGCTACCTCGACCGCATCATTGAGCAGACCGACGAGATCAACGGCATGGTTCACAAGATGCTGAACCTCAGCAAGCTCGACTCCTACCGCATGACGCTCAATCTCAAGGAGCTTGATCTATGTGAAACCGTGGAAAATACGCTGCGGAAATACACCTCTCTCCCCGACGGCAGAACCATCTCGCTGACGCACAGCGGCAGCAATATCATCCGCGCCGACTCGGAATGGATACAGACGGTACTGCAAAACCTGATTGACAACGCGGTAAAATACTCCCTGAAAAACAGCGGGATCCAAATTGACGTCACGGACAAAACGCTGCGGATCTCCAACCCGAGCGAGCCTCTCACCAAAGCGGAGCTGAAACAAATCTGGGAGCCGTTTGTCCGCAAGGATAAGAGCCGCCACAAAAACGGCAACGGACTGGGACTTTCCATCGTGAAATCCGTCCTCGACCTGCACGGAGCAAAGCACGAGGCAAAACAGAAGGACGGCATTTTCTCCATTGTGATTACATTTGCCGAGTAAGAAAAAACGGCGCGGGTGAACCCCGCGCCGCCTTGGTTTTATTCTTCCGTGTTATTCAGGGAACCTCTAAAAATTCCTTACCGCGCATAAGCACGACATTGAATTATTAGAGATTCCCTTCAATCAAACGTTCCACCTGCTGTCGTAAAAAACTCACCAATCATAGATATCGTCCTCGCCGAGGGCGTATTTTTTTACCGTCTCAACAAACAGTCCCGCCACGGGATTGGCGATGTTCCTGGACCACGCCATAACATAGGGAACGCCCGTGTCCGCGTCCGCCACGGAAAAGGTGGAAAGCTGCGTCGGCGAGGAAAACGCCGCGAGAGATTTTGGCAGTACGGAAACCCCCATTCCCGACGAGACCGCCATATATAAGGAAACCAAATCGTCGTATGAGCTGTCAACGCGCGGGGATATATGGAAGGTGCGCAGCAAATCCATGATCTCCATATAGAGGATCGGAGCGGACGACTCGGAGAGCAGCACCAGCCTCTCCTCCGCCAGCTCCGAAAGACTGAGCGTCTTGCCCTTGAAGCGGCTCTTCTTCGCGCTGACAATCACCAGCGGCTCCGTGTGGGTGATCACCGTTTCCACGCCCGAGCTTTCGGGAACCATGTCGCGCGGCATAAAACAGAAATCATACTCGCCTCCCGTGATCGCCTGCGCCCTGTCGGCGGTGTCGATTTGCCTGAGCTCAATGCTGATTCCGGGGTAGCGCTTGCCGAAATCCGAAAGGCACTTGGAGGGAAAGCTCAGGGAGGTGACGTCACAGCCCACTGTGATCTTTCCCTTGCCGCCGTCGTGAAGCTCCTTGATGACGGTTTTCGCCTTGTTGAAGCTGCTGAGCATATCGATGGCGTAGGGCAAAAGAATTTTGCCCTCGTTGGTAATCACCACATCGCGGCGGGAACGGGTGAACAGCTGTACGCCGAACTCCTTCTCCAGCTCCGCGATATAGCGGCTGACAGTTGACTGCGAGAGATAACAGCGCCGCGCCGCCTCCGAGAAATTGAGCGTCTGGGCGACGGCAACAAAGCAGACCAGACGGTTGATATCCATGGAAACACACCTCCGAACATCTATGCAGAATCCGCATAACATTATTCAAAATTATGGAATTTTGCATTATGAAAAGGTTGAGAAAATTGAAATTCTCTGCTATAATCATAGCTGTAGTAACAACACTACTATAGCATAACAATATGCAAAATGTAAATAGCTATTTTTTGACGGCGGAACCGATATCACTCCGCTGTCCGATTTGTAAGGAGTTATGAGGCACACATGAAAAGAATTGTCATCACAGGCATGGGCGCTGTTACCCCCGTGGGAATCGGCGTCGAGGAATACTGGAAAAACATCACCGAGGGCAGGTCAGGCATCGACACCATCAAGACCTTTGATCCCTCCGAGCTGGCCGTCCAGATAGCGGGCGAGATCAAGAACTTCAACCCCTCCGACTATCTGGCAAAGGACCTGATCCGCAAGACAGACCCCTTTATGCAGTACGCGTACATCGCCGCCGAGGAAGCCATCAAGCAGAGCGGCATCACGATCGAGCCCGAGAGAACGGGCATCATCATGGGCACCGCCATGAGCGGTGTGGCGACCACCGCCTTTACGCAGGACGCGCTCTCGGGCGCCTCTCACAAAAAGGTCGGCCCGCGCTTTATTCCCAAGATCCTCGGCAACATCGCGGCGGCAAATATCGCCATCGACTACAACATCCAGGGCCCCAGCTTCACCGTGAGCACCGCCTGCTCGTCGGGCGGCGACGCGATCAACACCGCCTGTATGTGTATGCAGGCAGGCAAGGCGGATATCATGCTCGCGGTCGGCGCGGAGAGCGTTCTCTGTCCCCTCGTCATCTATTCCCTCGCAAACGCAAAGGCGCTCTCGCGCCGCAATGACGACCCCGAAACCGCCAGCAGACCCTTTGATATCACCCGTGACGGCTTTGTCATCGGCGAAGGCGGCGGCGCGCTCGTTCTCGAGACCGAGGAGCACGCGCTGGCAAGAGGCGCCAGGATCTACGGCGTCATAGCCGGCTGCGGCAACACCTGCGACGCCCACCACGTCACGGCGCCCCATCCCGAGGGCAGAGGCGCGATCGCCTGCATGAAGCAGTCGCTCGCAGAGGCAGGCATCGAGCCGTCTCAGATCGGCTACATCAACGCCCACGGCACCGCCACCAACAAGGGCGACAGCGTGGAGACCAACGCCATCAAGACCGTTTTCGGCGAGACTCTCCCCTTTGTCAGCTCCACCAAGGGCGCGACGGGTCACATGATGGGCGCGGGCGGCATCACCGAGACCATCGCCTGTGTGATGGCAATTGAAACAGGCGTCATTCCCCCGACCATCAACCTGCACGAGGTTGACCCCGAGTGCGCGGGAATCGACTTTGTACCTAACACCGCAAAGCAGGCGCGGATCGACTACGCCATGTCCAACGCGTTCGGCTTCGGCGGTCAGAACTCCAGCATTATTGTCGGACGCTATACCAAATAAAGGGAACCTCTAAAAATTCCTTACCGCGCATAAGCACGGAATCTTCACGGCAT
>ONSE01000178.1 GCA_900320415.1 uncultured Eubacteriales bacterium | reverse complement strand
TTCATCCTTTTCAGCTTCAGAAGTCCCGTGGAGGTGAGGATGGGGTTGACCACCTTGATCACGCGGCAGTTGTCCGGCTTTTCCTCGAGGAGATTTCCGTCCTTGCCGATGTAAATGGTCGTGGAGGTGACGATCTCCTCGCGGATGGCGTCGATCGGGGGATTGGTAACCTGCGCGAAGGTCTGCTTGAAGTAGTCAAACAGCGGCTGCGGCTGCTTGGAAAGCACCGCGAGCGGCTTGTCGGTGCCCATGGCGGCAATCGGCTCCGCGCCGTTCTGCGCCATCGGCAGAATCGAGGTCATCACGTCCTCATAGGTGTAGCCGAACGCCTTCTGGAGCCTGCGCCTTTCCTCGCGCGGATGCTCCTCTACCTTGGCGTTGGGTACTTTCAAATATTTCAGACGCGTCAGATTGGAGTCCAGCCACTCGCCGTAGGGCCGGCGTGACGCGTAGCGCATCTTGATTTCCTCGTCGTCGATCAGTTTGCCCTGCACGGTGTCAACCAGCAACATTTTGCCCGGATGCAGGCGTTCCTTCGTGACGATCTTCTCCGCGGCAACGGGAAGCGCTCCCACCTCAGAGGATAAAATCAGCGTGTCGTCATCGGTGATGTAATAGCGCGAGGGACGCAAGCCGTTGCGGTCGAGCACCGCGCCCATCACGTCGCCGTCAGAAAACAGAATGGAGGCGGGACCGTCCCACGGCTCCATCATCGTCGCGTAGTACTGATAGAAGTCACGCTCCTTCTGCGGCATGGCGTGGTTGTTGTCCCACGGCTCGGGAATCGTGATCATCACCGCCAGCGGCAGATCCATTCCGCTCATCACAAGAAATTCAAGCGTGTTGTCAAGGCGCGCGGAATCCGAGCCGTCGGGATTGACGACGGGCAGTACCTTGTCAAAGTCACCCATCAGGTGCTCGCTCGCCATGGTTTCCTCACGCGCGAGCATCTTGTCGGCGTTGCCGCGGATGGTGTTGATCTCACCGTTGTGGACGATCATGCGGTTGGGGTGCGCCTTCTGCCAGCTCGGGAAGGTGTTGGTGGAAAAGCGCGAGTGAACCAGCGCGATGGCGGATTCGTAGTCGCTGTCCTGCAGATCGAGGAAGAAGCGGCGCAAATCACCCACCAGGAACATTCCCTTGTAGACGATCGTGCGGCTTGACAGCGAGACAACGTAGGTGTCCTCGTTGCTTTGCTCGAAGAAGCGGCGCGCCACATAAAGCCTGCGGTCAAAGTCAACGCCGCGGTTGACGCCCTCGGGACGGCTGATGAAGCACTGCTGGATGTGCGGCATACACTCGAGCGCCTTTGCGCCAAGCACCTGCGGCGCGGAGGGAACCTCGCGCCAGCCCAGCACCTCAAGACCTTCCTTTTCGGCGATGATCTCAAACATTTTGCGCGCCTGGTTGCGGCGCAGCTCGTTCTGCGGGAAGAAGAACATTCCCACCGCGTAGTCGCGCTCGGCGGGGAGGGTGATAGCAAGCTGTTTTGCAGCTTTCATAAAGAATTTATGCGAAATCTGAAGAAGAATACCAACGCCGTCTCCTGTTTTTCCTTCGGCGTCCTTGCCCGCGCGGTGCTCGAGCGTTTCTACAATCGTCAATGCGTTCTCAACTGTGGCGTGGGACTTGATTCCCCTGATGTTTACTACTGCTCCTATACCGCAGTTATCGTGTTCAAAGTCGGGGGAATAGAGAGAGCTTTTCATCATTTCCTCCCGTTGGACTCCTGTGCCGGCTGACAGTGACATGGTATATCATTCCTTTCGTGTTCTGGCATTCTGCAAGCGGACGTGCGTCAACTTGCAAGAACCTGTGACAGACGTATTATATAACCGTTTTGCGGCGCTTGTCAAGTGGGTTTTGCAATTTTATTTTCAGAACTATTCATTGACGCGGCGAAATATCGGCGGTTTCTGCGCCTGTTTTTGTGTGAATTGCAAGATTGCGAAAATAACTTGCAAAAATTTTTCAAAAAGCTCTTGACAAACTTTTCACAAGGGTCTATAATAGCGGCAATGACACAGCAAGGGTGCTGATGGCGGAGAGTCGCCATCGGTGCCCTTTTCTGTTTCGTAAACAAGGTAAGAATGGAGAGATTCACATGACGAAGGTACCCGAATTATTCGGTAGCAGAGTTTTCAACGACCAGGTGATGAAGGAAAGACTTCCCGGCACTACCTACAAGGCACTGAAAAAGACCATTGAAAACGGCGAGGCACTGGATATCAGCGTAGCGAATGTTGTTGCAAACGCCATGAAGGACTGGGCGGTGGAGCAGGGCTGCACTCACTTTACCCACTGGTTCCAGCCGATGACAGGCGTCACCGCGGAAAAGCACGACAGCTTCATCCAGCCCAACGGCGACGGCGTAATTATGGAATTCTCGGGCAAAGAGCTGATCAAGGGCGAGCCTGACGCGTCATCCTTCCCCAGCGGCGGCATCCGCGCCACCTTTGAGGCGAGAGGCTACACCACCTGGGATCCCACCTCTCCCGCGTTTGTCAGAGACGGTTCGCTGTACATTCCCACCGCGTTTTGTTCCTACACAGGAGAAATCCTCGATAAAAAGACGCCTCTTCTCCGCTCGATGGAGCGCCTGAGCACAGAGGCGGTCAAGATTCTGCACCTCCTCGGCAAGACCGAGGTCACCAGAGTGGCAACCACGGTCGGTCCCGAGCAGGAATATTTCCTCATTGACAAGGAGCTTTACGATCAGAGAGTTGACTTAAAGCTCACCGGCAGGACCCTCTTCGGCGCGAAGGCGCCCAAGGGTCAGGAGCTGGAGGATCACTACTTCGGATCCATCAAGACAAGAGTCGCGGCGTACATGAAGGAGCTTGATGAGGAGCTCTGGAGCCTCGGTATCCTCGCCAAGACCAAACACAACGAGGTCGCTCCCTCACAGCACGAGCTGGCGCCGATCTTCTCCACCTCGAATATCGCGACCGATCACAACGAGCTGACCATGGAGATCATGAAGAAGGTCGCCGAGAAGCACGGTCTGGTCTGCCTGCTGCATGAGAAGCCCTTCAAGGGCGTCAACGGCTCGGGCAAGCACAACAACTGGTCGATTTCCACCAACACGGGCGAAAATCTTCTTTCCCCCGGCAAGCATCCCGAATCAAACACGCAGTTCCTGCTGTTCCTCTCGGCGGTCGTCAAGGCGGTTGACGAGTACCAGGATCTGCTCCGCATCACCGTCGCGTCAGCGGGCAACGACCACAGACTCGGCGCGAACGAGGCGCCGCCCGCCATCATCTCCATGTATCTCGGAGACGATTTGGATGCGCTGGTGCAGTCCATCATCCGCGGCGACAGCTACGAGAGCCACGGCAGAGAGAGAATGCATACGGGCGTTGAGGTTCTTGCGGACTTCAAGAAGGACAATTCCGACAGAAACCGCACCTCTCCCTTTGCCTTCACGGGCAACAAGTTCGAGTTCCGCGCGCTCGGTTCCTCGCTGAACATCGCGTGCCCCAACTATATGCTCAACACCATGGTCGCCGATGAGCTTTCGCAGTTCTACGAGGCGCTCAAGGACGCTCAGGATCTGGAAACCGCCGCAAGAGAGCTGGTGCGTGACACCCTGGTGGCGCACCAGAGGATCATCTTCAACGGCGACAACTACTCCGACGAGTGGGTAGCGGAGGCGCAGCGCCGCGGACTGCTGAATATGAAGTCCTTACCCGAGGCGTTCTCTCACTTCCTTGACAGAAAGAACGTCGATCTGTTTGTGAGAAATAGCATCTGCACCGAGCAGGAGCTGAGAGCGAGATGTGAGATCGAGCTGGAGACCTACGCGAAGCAGATCCGCATTGAGGCGCTGACGATGGTAGACATGGCGCAGAAAAACATCACCCCCGCGGTGACTGCCTATGTGAGTGCGCTGGCTGACGCCGCCCTCTCCAAGAAGGCGCTGTCAGAAACCATTCCCGTCAACGTCGAGCTGAACCTCATCAGGAGCCTTTCCGGGAAGCAGGAGCGCTTTGTCGCCCTGACCGAGGAACTGCAGGATGCGATCGCCGGCGCTGCCGCAATCGAGGACAGCCAGGAGAAGGCGATGGCATACCGTGAGAAGGTATTTGAGAAGATGGAGGAGCTGCGCGAGGTAGGCGACAGTATGGAGGAAGAGATGTCAGAGGAGTACTGGCCCTATCCTCCCTACACCGATCTGCTTTTCGGTGTTTAATGAGCTATCACCCGATAGGCTAACATATGACAACGCAACGGCGCGTTTTCCTGAGTAAGGAGACGTGCCGTTGCGCTATGTCAGGATAATTTTAAGGAGTGAACAAGTATGAATGACACGATAAGAGAGCTTGTGACGCAAGCCACATCCGAGCAGCTGTTCGCGGTGTGGTTCCTGATCGGCGCGGCCTTGGTGTTCTGGATGCAGGCGGGCTTCGCGATGGTCGAGGCAGGCTTCACCAGAGCCAAGAACACAGGCAACATTATTATGAAGAACCTGATGGATTTCTGTATCGGTACCGTTACCTTCATTCTGATCGGCTTCGGTCTGCTGATGGGCGAGGACCTGCTGGGATTCATCGGAAGACCCGGTTTTGATTTATTCACCGCTTACGCAAACTTCAATTTCTCGAGCTTTGTGTTCAACCTCGTATTCTGCGCGACGACCGCGACGATCGTTTCGGGCGCGATGGCGGAGAGAACCAAGTTCCTGTCCTACTGCGTTTATTCGGGTATCATTTCCGCGGTCATCTATCCCATCGAGGCGCACTGGATCTGGGGCGGCGGCTGGCTGAGCCAGATCGGCTTCCACGATTTCGCCGGCTCCTGCGCGATCCACATGGTCGGCGGTATCTCCGCACTGATCGGCGCGAAGATCCTCGGCCCCCGTATCGGTAAGTTCCAGCGCAACGAAAAAGGCAAGGTCGTCAAGGTCGGCGCCTTTCCCGGTCACAACATCGCGCTCGGCGCACTGGGCGTGTTTATTCTCTGGCTGGGCTGGTACGGCTTCAACGGCGCGGCTGCCACAAGCGTAGAGCAGCTCGGCTCCGTTTTCCTGACCACCACCATTGCTCCCGCGCTCGCGACCGTCACCTGCATGATCTTCACCTGGGTGAAGTTCGGCAAGCCTGACGTCAGTATGTGCCTGAACGCCTCCCTCGCGGGTCTTGTCGCGATCACCGCACCCTGTGACGTCACCGACGCTCTCGGCGCTGTTGTGATCGGTATCGTTTCGGGTATCCTCGTTGTCTGCGGCGTTTGGTTCCTCGACTACAGGCTCCACATCGACGATCCCGTCGGTGCGGTCGCTGTCCATATGCTCAACGGTATCTGGGGCACCCTCGCGGTAGGTCTGTTCGCGACCGATTCCGCTCCCGGTTACGCCGTTGCCAACGCCTCGGGCGAAAAGCTCGTCGGTTTGTTCTACGGCGGCGGCTTTGAACTCCTCGGTCTGCAGCTCATCGGCTTCGGCGCTGTGGCGGCGTGGACGGTCGTCACCATCACCATTACTTTCTTACTGATCAAAAAGACACTCGGCCTCAGGGTTTCCCGTGAGGAAGAGATGACGGGTCTTGACGCGACAGAGCACGGTATGCCTTCCGCTTACGCGGGCTTCGCGATGATTCCCGAATATATCGAGGAGGGTGAGGACAACGTGGTTGTTGTCAGCGGCGAAACTCCCGTTGCGGAGGCGGTGCCCGTCAAAAAGGTTCCCACCTTTGACGACGGCACACCGAAGATCACCAAGGTTGAGATCGTCTGCAAGGAAGCGCGTCTGGAGCGTCTGAAGAACGCGATGATGAAGATCGGTATCACCGGCATGACGGTAACGCACGTGCTCGGCTGCGGTGCGCAGAAGGGCAAGCCTGAGTATTACCGCGGCGTGCAGATTGAAACCAACCTCCTTCCCAAGGTTCAGGTAGATATCGTCGTATGCAAGGTTCCCGTTTCCTCCGTCATTGAGACCGCCAAGAAGGTCCTTTATACGGGCCACATCGGCGACGGCAAGATCTTCGTCTATGACGTTGAGGATGTCGTGAAGGTGAGAACCGGCGAGACAGGCTACGACGCGATGCAGGACGTTGAATAAGCTATCATCCTAAATAGGCTAACATATGACAACGCAGCGGCGTGTTTTCCGGTTGGGAAGCGCGCCGCTGTGTTGTTCCCGTATACTATATATAATGCAAATAATGCCGTTCCCGTATACTATAATATAATGCTGTTCCCGTATACTATATATAAAAGTATAGCTTTTTGCGGCAATGACTTGCGAAAAATCGATTTCTATAGTATGATAGACATATACAAAATGCTGAACGGGGGATTTGACAATGGCTGAAATAAAACAGATAACAATGACTGTACGTGACGAGAATCTGGCGCTCCACATGGGAAGCGGCAGTCTCAGGGTATTGGCGACGCCCGCTGTGGTGGCGCTGATGGAAAACGCCGCCGCGTCGCTGGCGCAGGTGCTGCTGGATAATGCGGAGCTGACGACCGTGGGCACGATGATTGCAATTGAGCACACCAGCCCCACTCCGCTGGGAGCGGAGGTGACCGCCGAGGCGAGACTGATCTCGGAGGACGGAAGAACCTTTCAGTTTGAGGTTTCCGCTTTTGACAAGAAGGGGGAAATCGCCAGAGGCACCCACACACGCGTGAGCGTCAAGGCGGAAAAATTCCAGGCAAAGGCGGACAGTAAATTTGATGAAGTATAAGTATATCCTGTTTGATTTGGACGGCACCGTCAGCGAGAGCGCGGAGGGGATCCGCAGATCGCTGGAATACGCGATCGGGACCCTCGGCGCCCCGATGCCTGACCTTGATGATTATACGCTCTACATCGGTCCGCCGCTGATCGATACCTTCCTGAATCTCGTCGGTCTTGACCCCGTGACAGCGGAGCAGGGCGCGGAGCTTTACCGCTCGTATTATAATTCGCGCGGAAAATATCTCAACCGCGTCTATGAGGGGATCCCCGCGCTGCTGGAGCGGCTGGGCAGGGAGGAGGTAAAGCTAGCCATCTGCACCTCTAAGTTCGAACGGTTCGCGGAGGAAATACTGGATATTCTCGGCATCCGCAACCTGTTTGACGCGGTGTGCGGCTCCAATCTGGACGGCAGCCGCAAGGACAAAAAGGATCTGATCCCCTACGCTGTCGCACAGCTGGGCGGCGATATCGAGCGCGATAGAGAGCAGGTCGTCATGCTGGGAGACACCTGGTTTGACGCCAAGGGAGCGCGCCTGTGCGGCGTGGACTTTATCGGAGCCGCCTATGGCTACGGCGCAATTCCCGCGATGGCGGAGCAGGGAGCGAAGGCGTTCGCGGATTCTCCCGGAGAGCTGTTTGACCTGCTGCGGTAAGGGATAAACGGCAGAATTTCCGCATACATTGTAGCGGAGGTTTTGCGTTATGTTTGTTTGGAAGATGAAGCTCAGCCCGCGTTTGAAAACAGCGGCAGTCATCGCGCTGCTCGCGGTATTTACGTTGCTCTGTGTTGCCAGCGCGGTCGGCGCGCACCGGGAGCGGAGCGGAGAACAGCCTGCCGGGGCGTCCCGGGAGGACGAGCAGGCGTCGCTGGACTGTCTGACGCGCATCGGAGCGGAACAGGCGGAGCTGCTGGAAAGCAGCCGTGTGACCATTCCCGAAGAGTTTGACGCGGTGTATGAGGAGTACAACGCGCTGCAAAAGCGAGTCGGACTGGATCTGAGCGAAAGCAGGGGGCGGGAGGTGCTGAAAAGCGTCTACGCCGTCAAAAACAAAAAAGCGGATTACGCGGTGATCCTTGCCGGAAACGGCAGGGTCATCGGCGGACATCTGACAGACGGGGAGTACGGTGGAGAGTATCTGCCGCTGGAATAGCTATGGAAAGACTTGACAAGCTGATTGCCTCGCGCGGCACCCTCAGCCGCAGGGACGCGCAGAAAAAAATCAAGAACGGCGCGGTGACGGTAAACGGAGAAATCTGTCGGCAGACTGACCGCAAGGTCAGTCCCGAAGCCGACAGGATCACGGTGGACGGACAAGCCGTCTGCACCGAGGAGCATCTCTATATCATGCTCAACAAGCCCGCGGGGGTGGTCTCCGCAACGGAGGACAGGCGCGAGAAAACCGTGCTGGACCTCCTTCCCGAGGAGCTGAGACGCCCGGGGCTGTTTCCCGC
>ONSE01000105.1 GCA_900320415.1 uncultured Eubacteriales bacterium | reverse complement strand
AAAAAACGGGCGGTAAACCCGCCCGTAACCGGCTGCTGAAAAAGCAATCCGCCGAAAAGGTCCCTACAGCTCCAGCATCAGGGACGCCACGCCGAAATAGATGAGCAGCGAAAGCGAGTCGCAGACCGTGGAGATCAGCGGGTTCGCCATCACTGCGGGGTCAAGACCGATCTTGCTCGAGAGGAGCGGAAGGCTTGAACCGACGATTTTCGCCATAACGATCGTGCCCACCAGCGTGAGCGACACGACCAGCGCGATGAGAACGCCGTTTTCGTGTCCGCGCAAATCGAAGAGCAGCAGCTTGATGAAATTCGCGGCGGCAAGGGTGACGCCGCAGAGGAGCGCGACGCGCAGCTCCTTCCAGAGCACCTTGAACATACTTTTGAATTCTATCTCGCCGAGCGAGAGGGCGCGGATGACAGACACCGAAGCCTGCGAGCCCGCGTTGCCGCCCGAGCCTGTGATCATGGGGATAAACGACGAGAGAATGATCACGCTCGCGAGCATTCCGTCAAAAGAGGAGATGATCGTGCTCGTGAACGTGGCGGAGAGCATGAGCACCAAAAGCCACGGCACACGCTTTTTGTAGATGCCCCAGACGCTCGTGCGCATATAGGGCTTGTCGGACGGCAGGACCGCCGCCATCTTTTCGATATCCTCGGTCGCCTCCTCGCGGATAACGTCGATCGCGTCGTCGATCGTGACGATGCCCACGATCCTCTGCTCGTTGTCCACAACGGGCAGGGCGAGAAAGTCGTAGTTGGAGAAGAGCGTGGCAACCTCCTCCTGGTCGGCGAGGGTGTGGACGGAAATCACGTTTTCCTCCATCAGCTCGCGCACGGGTCTGTCGTCCTCGGCAAGGAGAAGATCCTTGACCGTGGTGATGCCGATCAGCTTGTTGTTGTCATCGTTGACATAGCAGGTGTAGATGGTTTCCTTGTCCACACCCGTGCGGCGGATGCGCTTGATCGCCATTTCCGCTGTCATGTCGGGGCGCAGGGAGATGAACTCCGTCGTCATGATCGAGCCCGCGCTGTCCTCGGGATATTTTAAAAGCTCGTTGATCTCGCGCCTCGTCTGCTTGTCCGCCTGCCTGAGGATCCTCTTGACAACATTGGCAGGCATTTCTTCGATCAGATCCACCGCGTCATCGACAAACAGCTCGTCAACGATCTCCTTGAGCTCGCTGTCGCTGAAGCCGTGGATCAAAAATTCCTGGGTTTCCTCGTCCATCTCGACGAAGGTTTCCGCCGCCAGCTCCTTGGGCAGGATGCGGAACAATATCGGTGTTTTTTCGTCCTGAAGCTCTCTGAACACCGCCGCGATATCAAACGGCATCATGGTGGTGAGAATGTCCCTGAGGGTGCTGTATTTCTTCTCGTCGAGCAGCTTCTTGATGGTTTCCGTAAGCGTTACGTTCACCTGAACCATAGTCCTTCCTCCTCCTTATCGCGTTGTGGAAAGACGTGTCCGATGACGAAGCCGTGTCAGTGCCATCCGCTGAACGCGTTCCGTCCGCGTTTGCTTCGTCGTGGGACTGCGCCTGAATTTCCGTCAGCGTCCATTCGGATTTCACCTCTCAAAGTCTGTTTTTTCGCCTGTACGGCGTACACATTTATTTTATCCCTTTTTCACGGTAAAGTCAACGAATTTTTCTTCGTTCTTGATTTTTAGAAAATAATATGTATAATAGTATGTGTACGCCACAAAATCAAACAACTTTTTCAGGGAGAACAATATGAACGGAATGATTAAGAAATATCTGCCCTACGCGCTGATCATTTTCGCGGTCTATCTTCTCGTGCCGCTGATTTTTCTGATCCCCGCGCTCAGGGATTACTCCACCGTCGCCTACTACTTTATCTTTCTGGTGACGCAGGTTGCCTGCTCGGCGGCTTACTGCGCCAAGCAGGGACTCGACTTTCTCTTCGCGCTGATCGCGCCGATCGCCTTTATTCCCTCCATGCTCATCTACAACGGCGGCTTCACCCAGATCCAGAACCTGGTACTGGTGTTTGTCTATCTGGTAGCGGGCATCTTCGGACTCTATCTCGGCGACCTCGCCTTCGGTGACGAGAGACGCAAGCGCGAGAAGAAGGAGAAGCAGGAAGCGGAGGAGATGCTTTTACAGGCGAAGCGCCATGACGAGGAGGAGCGCGAGCGCCTCGGGGAGAAAGCGGAGCAGAAGCCTGCCGCCAAGCCCGCGAAGCCGGTACAGCGCGCCGCGCGAGAGAAATCGCGCAGGGCAAGACCTTCCGGGAAGCCGCAGCGCCCGATGCGCTACGAGACGGACGACGACGACGATTTTGACTACGACAAGTACACCGACGAAATGGACAGGGAGCTTGACGAGCGCGTCAGCCGCCTTCTCGACGACGAATAATACTGTAGGGAACCTCTAAAAATTCCTTACCGCGCATAAGCACGATATTGAATTATTAGAGATTCCCTGTATGAATCCCGCAAAACGAAAACGGACAGGAGCATTCCTGTCCGTTTGATGTTTTTATGACGCATTTTGCCCGGCGGGGGCGCCTCTTGTCCAGAGGAAGCCGCTGTAGGGCTTTTCCTTCTCGATGGCGAGCGAAATCTTGTTGCTGATGTTCTGCTTTTCCTTGACGGTCAGCCTGTGCTTGAGCTGGGTCTCCGCCAGCCAGTCAGCCGCCTTGCCGCAGGTGGCGAAGGTCTTTTCAAAGCCCTCCTTCGAGGCGCAGACGCTGCGCTTGCCCGTGTGCCTGACGGGCGGAGCGGGAGGCGTCTCCTCCGGGAACGGACAGACGTCGATCACCTCGCCGAGCGAGGCAGCATAGACCTCGCGCAGGTAGCGCGCGTCGTCGAGCGAGTTGTGCCGCTGCACGACCTCCTCGCCGCGGTAGTAGGACAGCGCCTTGACCAGACCGATCGAGCGCTTCATCTTGAAATGCTTGCGCAGATCCGCCGAGAAGTCGGTGAGATTGGCGATGATCAGGCTCAGCCCGAGCTGGGCGCGGAAGTCCGTCACGCCGCCGATGGTATTCTGGGCGAAACGCCTGTCGCAGTCGCCGTAGCAGAGGAACTGCTGCACGCCCTCCTTGCCCAGCCACTCAAAGAACGCGGTAAAGACCTCGTCCGCGGTGGGCGCGTTCAGTATTTCCTCACGGGTGATGCCCGTGAGCTTTGTAATAAAATCCGTGACCTTTCTGGGCTTGCGCGGTCTGACGAGCGAATAAAAGCTCCTGCCGTCCTCGTCCACACAGCCGACCGAGATAATTTCCTCGGCGAACTGAGACGCTTCAAAATCAATAAAATACTTCATACGATAACCTTCTTGCCCCGTGCTGCGCAAGGCTCCAATCCTTTTCTATCAGCATAACCCCAAATCGTTTTGATGTCAAGCAAAAATATCTCCGATCCCCATATGCAAAAATCCGCGGCCAAACACTCCGCGGATTTCACAATGAAGATTAATATCAAAAACAGCGCCGTCGTGGTTGCTTATAGAAGTCATTTAGGTTTTGTTTGTGATTTCTCCGCGACGGTGCTACAGATTTTTGAACAAAGGAATTTCGGCAGTTCCAAAGTTCACCAGTATTATACACCATCTCCGCCAACAATACAAGAGATTTTTTTATCTAAATTCGAAAAATAGGACTGAATTTTCCGACAAGATTCCACCAAATTTGTGACAACCGCGGACACACCGCCAAAATGACCCGCAGATTGCCGCGCGGTCTTGCAACCGTGCCGCGTTTATGTTATCATAAAAAGCAGAATAAGAGGGAGCGTGAGCATATGGAGAAAAAACGTGTCAGTGTGCAGATTGACGGCAGAAGCTATGTGGTCGTCACCGAGGACGACGAGGCGTATGTCAGGGAGGTTGCCCAAACCGTTTCCGACAGCCTTCTTCGCGCCTCGCGCTCGGGAAAGAACCTCGACGTCCGCGACTGCGCGATACTGGTAGCGCTCGACTGCTGCGACGACAGCATGAAGGCAAAGCGCCGCAACAGGGCGCTGATTGAAAAGGCGGACCAGATCGTACACCACACCAACGAGCTGAACAAGAAATGCATGGAATTCCGCGACCGTCTGACCGACGCGATCAACGAGAACACGCGGCTGACACAGCGCATCCGCGCGCTGGAGGAGCAGCTGCGCCTTCTCAACCGCGAGAACGAGAGGCTGCGCAGGTTTGAGCCGCGCAGGGACGACGCGGAAAAGCAGTTTGAAAAGACCGTGCAGGAGCGCCGCGCCGAAAAGCTGATGGGCTACGTGCCGATGGAGCAGGGCTCGCTCTTTGACGGTCTGGAGGAGGAGCCGGCAGCGGAAGAGCCGGCGGCTCCCGCCGCGCCGCAGACAAAGAAGCCGCAGGGCAAGAAGAAGAAAAAGCATGGAAAGCATTGAGATACTCGCCCCCGCGGGGGGCATGGACAGCGTGACCGCCGCCGTCCGCTCGGGCGCGGACGCGGTCTATCTCGGGGAGAAGCGGTTCTCGGCGCGCTCCTCGGCGCACAATTTTGATGAAAACGAGCTGAAGCAAGCGGTCGCCTACTGCCACATCCACGGCGTGAAGGTCTACGTCACCCTCAACACCATCGTGTTTGACGACGAATTCCAAGAACTCGCCGACGCCGTCCGCATCGCGGCGGAGGCGGACGTTGACGCCCTGATCGTGCAGAACATGGGAGTGGCGCGTCTCGCGAAGGAGATCGCGCCCGACCTGCCGCTCCACGCCTCGACCCAGATGAGCATTCACACTCCCGCCGGCGTGAGGGCGCTGTATGAGATGGGCTTCAAGCGCGTGGTGCTCGCGCGCGAGATGTCAAAGGACGAGATCCGCGCCTGCGCGGAGATCCCCGTCGAGCTGGAAGTATTCGTACACGGCGCGCTCTGCATGAGCGTGTCGGGGCAGTGCTATTTTTCGGCGATGCTCGGCTCGCGGAGCGGCAACCGCGGCGCCTGCGCCCAGACCTGCCGCCTGCCCTTTTCCGTGGGGGGAAGGCGCGGCGGCCACGCCCTCAGCCTCAAGGACAACAGCCTGATACCGCGGCTGCGCGAGCTGGAGGAGCTCGGCGTCGCGTCCGCGAAAATCGAGGGAAGGATGAAGCGGCCGGAATACGTGGCGGCGGCGGTCGCCGCCTGCCGTGAGCAGCGCGACCTCGGCTTTGTCACCGATGAGACCGCGCGTCTGCTGCGCGGCGTGTTCTCTCGCACGGGCTTCACGGAGGGCTACTATCAGGGAAATATCGGAAAAGAGATGTTCGGCACGCGTACCAAGGGCGACGTTGTCACGGCGGACGAGAAGCTGTTCGCCGCCCTCCGCGCGCGCTATAAGGACGAGCTGCAGAATATCGACGTGACCGCTTCCTTCACGGCGCGTATCGGAGAGCAGCCGGCGCTCACCGTCAGCGACGGCGTCCGCACCGTCTCCGTCACGGACGAAGGCGTCTGTGAGGAGGCGCGTTCGGTACCGCTCCGGGAAGAAAAGTGCCGCGCCCAGCTTTTGAAAACGGGCGGCACCGCCTACCGCGTGACAGCTCTCGAAATCCAAACGGACGAAAACCTCAGCCTGCCCCTCTCCTCGCTCAACCGCCTGAGAAGGGCGGCGCTTGCCGCGCTCGACAGGGAGCGCGCGGAGGTTCACCGCTACCGAATCAACGGCATCTCCCTCCCTGCCTTCACGCCCTACCGCGCGGACGGACAGAGGGGCCGCGCGAGAGTGACGGGCACAAGGCTCGGAAAGGCTTTTCAAAATCTCGAGCTGACCTTTGTGCCGCTGTTCGCGGATATCCGCGAGATCGGGCGGCTGCGCGCCGAGGGATATCCCGTCGGGGTCGAGATCCCGCGCGCGATGTTCGGGCGCGAAAAGCAGATCGCCGCGCAGCTTGCGCGCGTAAAGGAGATCGGCGTGGAGCACGCCCTCTGCGGCAACCTCGGCGCCCTCGCCCTCGCGAAGGAGCAGGGCTTTATTCTTCACGGCGACTTCGGGCTGAACCTCGTCAACACCTACGACCTGCTCTGGGCGCGGGAATACGGCATCAGGGACGTCACCCTCAGCATGGAGCTGACCTTCGAGCGCATCAACCGTCTCGGCGGCGACATTCCGCGCGGGATCCTGCGCTACGGCTACCTGCCGCTCATGCTCTGCCGCACCTGCCCGAACAAAAGCGAGGGCATCAGCTGCAAATCCTGCAAAAATCAAAGCAAAATGCAGGACAGAAAAGGACGGCAGTTCTTCCTCCGCTGCGGGGGCGGAGGTGTGGAGATCCTCAACTGCGTGCCGCTGTATATTGCTGACAGAGAATTATTATCTCTCTCCACAGATTTCCACATTTGGCGGTTCAGTGTGGAAAACTATGTGGAAAAAGTGGATAGAACCACCGATTTCAACCGCTTTTCGATGTTGAAAGATGATTTCACACGCGGTTTATACCGCCGCGGTGTGGAATGATATGTGAAAAGTGTGAAGATTTTTAATTTGCCGATATCGAAAAATACATTTTTCCCCATTCGAAAATAAAAAATATCCGACGCGGCGCTTATAATTTTTCTGAAGAAAAATAAAAAATGCCTTTTCAAAAATTTGCAGGACGCCGCAAAAATATGAAGGAGAGTCATCATGGAACTCAAAATCAGAAAGCTCAGAGAAGGCGCGAAGCTCCCCCAAAGAGCCACCGTCGGCTCGGCAGGCATGGATCTGCACGCCTGCATTGAAGAAAGCATCACCCTCGCGCCGCAGCAGCTCGCGGTCGTACCGACAGGCATCGCGATCGAGCTGCCCGACAACGGCTGCGCGGCATTTCTTTACGCGCGCAGCGGACTCGGCGTGAAGCACGGCATCTGCCTTGCCAACGGCGTCGGCGTGATCGACAGCGACTACCGCGGCGAGATCTGCGTCGGACTCTGCAACGTCTCCGGCGTCCCCTACGTCATCGAGCCTGACGAGCGCATTGCCCAGATGGTCATCGCGCCCGTATTCACCCCCGACGTCACGGAGGTCACCGAGCTCAGCGGCACCACCCGCGGCGCCGGCGGCTTCGGCTCAACCGGTATATTTTAAATCGCGGACTATAGGTTTTTT
>ONSE01000132.1 GCA_900320415.1 uncultured Eubacteriales bacterium | reverse complement strand
TTTTGACAAAATTATGCCGTGAAGATTTCGTGCTTATGCGCGGTAAGGAATTTTTAGAGGTTCCCTTATGTTCATTGCCATTATTATAGTAAATAATCCTTGCAATATCGGTCTAATTTTGCAAAGAAGAATAATATCACATCCGGAGTTTGGTATAATGATATATGATTATAAATATGGAGGTGCCGAAAAATGCTGTCTGATATTGAAATCGCTCAGCAGGCAACACTGCTGCCTGTCAAGGAAATCGCGTCACAGATTGGTATTTCAGAGGACGAACTCGAGTTTTACGGAAAATACAAGGCGAAGCTCTCGGATGAGCTCAGCGCGAGAGTCAGCTCAAATCCCGACGGAAAGCTGATACTTGTCACCGCCATCAACCCCACCCCCGCGGGCGAGGGTAAAACCACCACCACCGCCGGTCTCGGCCAGGCGATGGCGAAGATCGGAAAGAAGGCGATCATCGCGCTCCGTGAGCCTTCTCTCGGCCCTGTGTTCGGTATCAAGGGAGGAGCCGCGGGCGGCGGCTACGCGCAGGTGCTGCCGATGGAGGACATCAACCTTCACTTTACGGGAGATATGCACGCCATCACGGCGGCGAACAATCTCTGCTGCGCGATGCTGGACAACCATCTCCAGCAGGGCAACGCGCTCGGGATTGACCAGCGCCGCATTCTCATCAAGCGGTGCCTTGACATGAATGACCGCGCTCTCAGAAACGTTATCATCGGACTCGGCGGAAAGGTCAACGGCATTCCGCGCGAGGATCACTTTATTATCACCGTCGCCTCCGAGGTCATGGCGATCCTCTGCCTTGCCTCGGATATCGACGACCTCAAGCGCCGCCTGGGGAGCATCCTGATCGCCTACAACACGCAGGGAGAACCTGTCTACGCGCGCGATATCAAGGCAGACGGCGCGATGACCGCGCTGCTCAAGGACGCGATCAAGCCCAATCTGGTGCAGACCCTTGAGGGTACGCCCGCCGTCATGCACGGCGGCCCCTTCGCGAATATCGCCCACGGCTGCAACAGTGTGAGAGCGACCAAGCTCGCTTTGAAGCTCGCGGATTACTGCATCACCGAGGCGGGCTTCGGCTCCGATCTCGGCGCGGAGAAGTTCCTTGACATCAAGTGCCGCTTCGCGCATTTAAAACCCTCGGCGATCGTTCTCGTTGCGACCTGCCGCGCGCTCAAGTACAACGGCGGTGTTCCCAAGGCGGAGGTTTCCGCCGAGAACCTCGAGGCTCTCAAAAAGGGAATCGTCAACCTCGGCGTCCATATCGCGAACATGAGAAAGTACAATGTGCCCGTAGTGGTCGCGATCAACCGCTTCGGCACGGACTCCGACGCGGAGCTGAGCTTCATTGAGGAGTATTGCAGAGAGAACGGCGCGGACTTCGCGCTCTCCGAGGTATTCGGCAGGGGCGGAGAAGGCGGCGTCGAGCTGGCGAAAAAGGTAGTGGAGGCGTGCGAAAAGCCCTCCGATTTCCGTCCGCTCTACGGCGACGACCTGACCGTCAAGGAAAAGATCGAGTGCATCGCGAAGAATATCTACGGCGCGGCAGGCGTGAATTACACCACGCAGGCGGAGAAGGCGATCGCAGAGGTGCGGAAGCTCGGCGCTGACAAGCTGCCCGTCTGCATCGCGAAAACGCAGTATTCTCTGTCCGATGACCCCGCGCTGCTCGGCGCGCCAAAGGACTTCACCATCACCGTCAGAAACGTGTCCCTTTCCAACGGCGCTGGCTTTGTGGTGGTCTACACGGGCGATATCATGACCATGCCCGGTCTGCCGAAGGTACCCGCGGCGCACGGCATCGACGTGAACGCAGACGGAAAGATCACGGGTCTGTTCTGATATGATAAGACTGATTTCGAACAGCGCGGAGGAGACCGAGAAGATCGGCGAACGCCTTGCCGCGGCGCTCGGGGGTACGGAGGTCATCGCCCTCTTCGGCGGCCTTGGCATGGGCAAAACCGCCTTCACGCGCGGCATAGCGAGAGGTCTCGGCGTCGCGGAGGGGGTTTCCAGCCCGACCTTCGCGCTGGTGAATGAATACAGGGGAAGGTGCGGTATCTATCACTTTGATATGTACCGGGTAACCTCATGGGACGACCTCTACTCCACGGGCTTTTATGATTACCTCGGCAGCGGGGTGATGATCATCGAGTGGAGCGAAAATATCGAGGGCGCCCTGCCTGACGACGCGATCCGCGTGACGATCTCACGCGGAGAAAATGAAAATCAAAGGATCTTTGAGATGGAAGGAGTGGAGCTGCCGTGACGGTATTGGCGGTCGATACCTCGGCAAAGGCGGCGTCGGTCTGCCTTGCCTCAGAGGAAAAAATCATCGGCGAGTTTTTCATCGACACCGCGCTGACGCACAGCCAGACGCTCATGCCGATGCTGGAGCAGCTGGCGGAGAACACGGGCGTCAGGATCAGTGAGGTGGACGCGATAGCCGTGAACGCGGGTCCCGGCTCCTTCACGGGCGTGAGGATCGGCGTAGCGGCGGTCAAGGGACTTGCCTTCGCGAACGGCGTTCCCTGCGTCGCGGTTTCCACCCTGGAGAGCATGGCATATAACTTCCTCGGCACGGACTGTGTGGTCTGCGCCGCGATGGACGCGCGCTGCTCACAGGTCTATAACGCTCTGTTCCGCGTGAGCGGCAGCAGGGCAGAGCGCCTTTGCGGGGACAGGGCGCTCGCGCTCTCGGATCTGCGCAGAGAGCTGGAGCAGTACGACGAACCCGTCATGCTGGCGGGCGACGGCGCCGCGTTATGCGCCGGAGCATTCGGAGAATCGCTCGCAAACGTGCGTTTGGCGCCGATGAACCGTCGGATACAGACCGCTTCCTCCGTCGCTCTGGCGGCGCTGGAGCGCGTCAGAAACGGCGGCACACTTTCAGCGGCGGAGCTGATGCCCGTCTACCTGCGGCTGCCGCAGGCGCAGAGAGAGTTAAACAAACGATTGGGGAGAGAAACATGATAGCATTGGGTTGCGATCACGGCGGCTACAATCTGATTGTGGCGATAAAAAAATATCTGGAGGAAAAAGGCATTGCGTACAGGGATTTCGGCACCTACAGCGAGGAGAGCGTGGATTATCCCGTATACGCCTACAAGGTGGCGCAGGCGGTCGTCAGCGGCGAGTGTGAGATGGGGATCCTCTGCTGCGGCACGGGAATCGGCATTTCCATGGCGGCGAACAAGGTGAAGGGCATCCGCGCGGCGGTTGTCGGAAACGCCTTCGGCGCCGAGATGACCAGACGCCACAACCACGCCAATGTGCTTTGCATGGGCGGACGCGTCACCTCTGAGGAGGACGCGGTGAAGTTTACCGAGATTTTCCTCAATACCCCCGAGGAGGGCGGCAGGCACGACAAGCGGGTTGCCATGATCAAAGAAATTGAGGAAGGTACATTTATGTAACCACCTATCTTTTGGTGAATATAAACAAAATTTATATGAAAAGTTGTTGCAAAATACTGCTTGAAAAGTAGATACAAATATGTTACCATTCAAGTATACTCGAATGGAATGTTATTTCATAAGAATAAGAAAGAGGTGTGACTGATATGGATAAGAAAGAAGAATACAAGTCTCCTGTAGTTGAGTTTGACATTTTTGAGTCAGAGGATACGATTCGTACCAGTAAATATGATGATCCGATTACCATAGGTCTTCCCTTTGCGTGATCCGAGCGCTGTTTGAGCGATTTTGTTTTCACAATTTAAGACAGACTGAGCCGCCCGCAGGGGCGGCTCTTTTTTGTCACTTCCCTGTAACTGTTTTGTACCAAAAAGACAGGGAACAGCCCCTTTTCACATCATCAACATGATTCCACACGAGAAATAAGTACTTTTCACATTGTTGACATCTTTCCACAAGGGAAATAAAAGTGGTAAATAAAGATAAAAACAGGAAGTAATCGCCGAAAATAATATAAAATATGACATAAATATGAAAGCTTTGTAACTTAAAACAAGAAAAAATTTCAAAAATTTAAATTTATTTACAAAAAGACTTGTTTTTTTTCTCTTAACGTATTATAATAGAGCCATAATGTTTTTGGGGAATTTTCAAAAAGAATTAAACTTTAGATATGGAGAGAGTAAAAAATGAGATTACGCAAGCAGGAACTGGGAGACAGAAATCTGGTAGGCAACCGTGTGGAGCTGGTGAGAAAGCAAAAGGGCATGAAGCAAAAGGAATTGCTGGCACAGCTCCAGGTCAACGGAGTGGATATGAATGCCTCGGGACTTTCCAAGCTGGAGGGTCAGATCCGGTTTGTCACCGACGTGGAGCTGGTAGCGCTCGCCGATATACTGGAGGTATCTGTTGACTACCTTCTTGGCAGAGAAAAATGAAGGCACCGCCGCGCGCCTGAACTGCGCGGCAGCATCCAAACGATTCCCGTGAAAAAGACGTCTGCCTGAGGCAGACGTCTTTGTTTTACTGAATAAACACGACAGAGGTCCTGCGGAAGGCGCCGACGATCCTGATGACCGCCGAGTACACCAGGCTCACGCAGTAGCCGTAGACCAGAAAATCGTTTGCGCCGAAGAAGAGGCCGAGAATCGAAAGCGCGGCGGCGACGGCGACCATCACGCAGCCGCTGACGAATTTCAGCTTCCAGGAGGGGGCGTCAAAGCGCTTTGCCTCCATCGCGCGGAGCATATCGATCGCTCCCGAAAAGGCGTAAACGCCGAGCAGATAGAGGATGATGTAGACCTTTGACATCGAGATGACCGACGAGGCGAACAGCGCCAGATCCAGCGCGATAATGCCCTGATAGACGATCGCCTTGCCGCCGACCATGTGCCGCGCCATGGTGAAGTAGTACCACAGCATACGGATGGCATAGCCAAAAAGTGAGATACAGAGAATCATGGCGACAACATAAAAGCCTTGGGAGGGGGCGATGACGAGCGTCAACGCGAACAGGATGCAAATCAGACCGATGCCGAGGTTTTTTATTCTGTGCCAGTATTTCACGCTTCACCGCCTCCCTTCGCGCCGTTGAGAATCCTGCCGAAAACCCTGTTTTTGCCGCGGCTGCCCTCGGCGGAGTCGATGGGATAGCCCGCGAGCAGGCTGCCCGAGCGGAAGATATGCCCCGTCACCATGCTCTTTTGCGCGAGCGCGGCGAGAATGAACCGCCCGAGGAAGGTGCTGTCCTTCCTTTCCTTCGGCGCGTTTTTGTACTCATCCTGGTAGATATCCAGGTCAAAGGCGGCGATCTCCTTCCCGGAAACGGACTCGCCGAACGCCTTCCAGTCGGCGGAGGCGTCGAGCTGCCGCTTGTGGAGGATCTTCTCCAGCCATTGTGCGCGGGAGGCGACCGCCTGCGTGTCATAGGTGTCCCGCGCGAAGGTCTCCCTTTCGCCGCGGAGGAATTTCATCGCCTCGATCATCTGGCAGAAGGCGTGGCGGTAATCGGAGGGATTGTCCTTGACGACCTCCTCGTAGCCGCCCCACGCGGGAAGGTATTTATAGCGGGCAAAGCAGTAATCCGGCAGATGCCCCGCGCGTCCGTGACCGAGGTTCATGATGGAGTTCTCACTGTTATAGTGAAGGCTGCAGGTGTAGACGCTGTTCGCGGGATCGTCGGGAGCGGAGGCGCTGTGGCGGAAGGTGATTTTTTTCTCGCCCTCCGGCAGCAGCTCATAGAAATAGGCGTTTGTGTTGTTGATGACAAGGGAGGGTGTGCCCGCGAAATAACGGTGCGCCCAGGTGTCGGCGAGTACGTGCATGGCGATGCCGGCAGCCTGCAGGCTTTTTCCCTTGGCGAGCCGCACGGTTTCCTCCAGCAGCGCGCTGTTGGGATTGCAGATCAGGCGGAATTTATTCCGGTATTTTTTGGAGCAGCGCCGTTTCGGCCGCGCCTGCAGATTGTAGGGAAGGAAGTGGAAGGACGACCAGATGCGCGTGATATCCTGCAGACCGGCGGCGTCCGTCCGCGCGTCCATCAGCTCCAGCTGCAGCTGGGTGGTCGCGGCGGAGAGAGGCGCCTTGATTTTGGAGAGCAGCGTTTTGCTGCAGAAATCGACAAAGCAGGCGCTGTAGGCGATATCCAGGCTTTCGGCGTGCGAGTAGCCCGCGAGCTGCGCGGCGCAGTAGGTGGCGTAGTAGTGAAAATCCGCGTTCATGCCTGCGCCTCCCTTCTCTTCCGGCGCCTTTTCAGCACCCTGATGCTCACGGCGGAGACAAACAGCTCAGCCATCATCACCACGGAGGTGATGTCGATAAACAGGGTGAAAAGAAACTTCAGTACGCTCTCGGTGATATGGAAGAGCGTTGTGCATTCCGCCGCCACCAGTGGGATATACAGACACAGAACCAGCCCCGTGACAATGAGGTAAAAGACGCTTTTGCGTTTGCCGTTGCCCTCGGCGCGGGCGGAAAAACCGATGAAGCAGTGAAGCAGGCAGTCGACCAGGGTAATGATCCAGGTGAGAGCGATTACCACGAGGTCATACTCCCCGGGATCCTCCAGCATTTCTGCGCGGAACAGGGTGGTGGAAAAAACGGTTTTGATGATCGACCAGACGCTGAACACGATGATTCCTGTTCCGATGGTGACGAGGTTGTTCTGCAGACGCCTGATTTTTGTTTCCATAAGCAAAGCCTCCCGTATGGAAAAGTAATAAATACAGTTGCGCAGCTGCGTTCAATTCCGCGTAACTGCTGTTTTGTCAAGGATTACAGCGTGCGTTCCGCTTTTTTGTAGAAGCGGAACAGCAGCAGGAACACGGCAAAGACGAATACCGCCGTCAGGGCGATGTTGACGTACATATTCTCGCGGAACAGCAGCATCAGCGCGAAAAACAGCACGCCGCCGCCCGCCATCAGGGCAAAGGAGGAGGGAGAGGGACGGCAGCCGCGTTTGGCGCTTCCGCTCAGAGCGAGCATCATACCGTAATAGAGCAGCAGGGAGAGGGTGAGAAAGAGCATTTTCGGCAGCAGCGCCACCTTCTCGTCGCGCATGAATTCGAGCGCGGTGGTGATGTTGTTGAGCGAGAAAATCAGGAAGACGTGCAGCAGCATATAGCCCAGACCGTTGGTTTTCCGCTCCCTGTCGATGAGGTGGTCGTAGAGTATCCCGTAGCTGAGGAACAGCCCGACGACGATCAGGAAGCCCATTGAGGAGAAATAGAGGCTCGAAAGGCTGAGATCCCCTTCAAAGTAGGCGGCGAGAGCGATGATCATTTCGCCGAAGGTGAACACCACATAGAGCATGGCGCGCTCGGAGAGGTGGGGGAAATCCACCGTATCCTCGCCCTTGTTCTTCCCGAGCAGCATGGTCAGCACGATGCCGCCGAGAATGGCGGTGACGGTGAGGACGGAGGTTTTCAGGAAGAAGTATTCCGCGATCGCGCCGAGCACCAGCGCCGCCTGCAGGAACAGCACGGTCGCCTGACGGCGGTTGTGTACGCGCTGAACGGCGCCGCGCGGACAGCTGCGCAGCTCAAGCAGGTACTGCACGGCGATATTGCAGAGGATCAGTGCCCAGGCGATGTGGTACTGCGTGTGAAACGCGTCCCAGTGGGTGCGGGTACCCTCTGCGACAAAGAACAGCAGGAACATATTGGAAAAGATAAAGACGTGCTCCCTGACGCCGTTTCTGCCGTAGATGTTGATGTAGTAGGTCGTGTAGTTCCAGATCTGGATGACCGCGAGGGTGCAGAGGATATAGGCAAAAAAGCCGTTCCATTCCACAAAGCCGCTCTCGGTCGGGTGCAGCAGGGAGTTATTCCTGCCGATGATGTAGACGAAAATCAGGTCGTAAATCAGCTCAAGATACTCGACCTTCTTTTCTTTCTTTTCGAGCAAATCCGCTAACATATGACATCTCCCCGGAATAGTGTGTTGATACTTTTATTGTAACAGACGGGGAGCGGAAATGCAAGAATGCGCTGAATATTAGATAAATAAACATCTGAATGTGTTTGTTTTTTTGTGAGGACGGGGAATTGATTTTTACAGTGCGATTTCGTACAATAGTAGCGTACGAAAGTGAATGTCTGTCAAAGGATGAAAGGAGATAGATAGTAATGTTTTGTCAGAATTGCGGAAATCAAATTGCAGACGGTGAAAAGTTCTGCAAGTTCTGCGGATGCCCCGTAAAGACTGTTCAGCAGCAGGAGGCTGTACCTCCCGCAGAAGAGCCCGCCGCGCCTCAGGCAGAGGAGCCTGCCGTACCGCAGGAGGAGATTCCTGCCGCTCCCGTGCAGGAGGAGACCTATCAGCCGCAGCCTCCCGCCGGCTATACCGTAAATGTTACCGAGCAGTTTGTGCCGTCCCCCAACGGTCAGCAGCCCGTGATGCCGCAGCAGCCCGACGGCGGTTTCAATCAGCCGCCCTACGCGCCGCAGCAGCCCGACGGCGGTTTCAATCAGCCGCCCTATGCGCCGCAGCAGCCTCCCGTTGACGCGTTTGACCCGAACTACATGACGCAGCCTGCCGCCCCCAAGAAGGGACTTTCCAAGGGCGCGAAACTCGCGATCATCCTTTCCTGCGCGGGCGCGGCTCTGGCGGCGCTGATCCTGGTGCTGGTGTTTGTGGTATTCATCCCCATGATGCGTCCCGCCATCGACGTTTCCAAGTATCTCACGATTGAGTTCAATACCTCCTACAGCGACGGCTCCGTTACCGACGGCGCGATCTCGGGTGAGGTAAAGATCGACGAGGGCAAGCTTGTCGCGGATTATCCCGCAGTGTTCGGAGAGAGTAAGAAGAAAGGCTCCGGCGTGGAATCGTGGCTGGATTTCCTGGACGTTTCCAAGACCCTTGTGCTCGAGAGCACGCTTTATCAGGTCAGATTCTCCTGCAGCGAGGGCGACGAGGCTCCCGATATGTCGGATTATCGGATGGGAGACTATGACTTTGAAAAGCTTTCCGAAGACTCCGTGCTGAACGTGACCGTCAGCTGGGGCGACGACTCCTTCACGAAGGAATCCATCAAGAATTGTGAAGATAATTACGGCGTGCGTCTTGAAACGGCGCCCAAGACCGTCACACTGAAGATCGCCGACGAGCTGGAAAAGCAGAATATCTCCGTCAAGGAGAGCGTGGAGCTCGACCTTCTCAAATACATTGAAGAGAATGAACTGATCGTTTCCGAACCCGTTGACGACAAGAACATCTCTCCCGCGCTGGTTCCCTTCACCGCGAAGCTGAACGGTTACATCGTGACCGCAGACTATCTCGGCGACACCTGGCTCGACGTTACCGACAGCAATGAGAACTTCGTGACGACCATCAATCTGACCTACGACAAGATGACCGATCTCAAGGCGGGAGATACCGTCACCCTCAGCTACGACGACTACAACGGCAGCGCAGAGGACGCGGGAATCATCCTGAAGGGTACCCCCGTTTCCTACACCATCGCGCAGCCCATCAAGGTGAACGCGGAAACCGCGGCAAAGAATGTCGCTGCCATCAAGGAATACTACGCCGGCAAGACGAACTTCGACAATTATGCCGACGAAGGCGACCAGCTCGAGATTGCAGACGTTTACTACGTCACCGACAAGACCACCTCAAGCTATCAGAAGATCGTTTACATTGAGAAGAACGTGACGAAGAACTACTACATCGCGATCGAGGTCGACGCGGAAGGCTTCTTCTCCGACGGACAGTACGTTGGAACAGGGTATTTTGCCTACAACTACGAAAAGACGAGCACTGCTGCCGATGCGGTCAAGAAGTGCGCCAAGCTGAATGCCGACAGCAAGTCCTACCAGGCAGATAAGCTGACAAAATAACAG
>ONSE01000240.1 GCA_900320415.1 uncultured Eubacteriales bacterium | reverse complement strand
CAGTCACCTCGTCGCGTATCGGACGCTGGAAGCCTGTCGCCCAATCGTCGCCGTGAACAACAATGGAGGGCTTGTACTTCTCAAGATTCTCTTTATAGCTCAGCGTGTTCTGGTCAACGACCTTGCAGACGCCGGCGATATTCTCAAACATGACTTTTCTTTCGGAAGCGGGCACCAGGGGAAGCCGCTTGTAGGAGGCTACCGCCTCATCGGACAGCACGCCGATGATCAGTTTGCCCAATCTCTGCGCCTTTTTGATGATAGCGATGTGGCCGCCGTGAATAATATCCGAGGCAAAGCACATATAAACAGTGCGGGACTCGATCTCCTTCAGCTTCGCGGTAACGACCGCCAGATCCTCGGGATTGTCGATCTCGGAGCAAAGAAGGTTCTCCACATCAAGGGCATGGATATTCGCTTCACCGTTCAGCGCATTCAGCGCGTTCTCCGCGTAGACCATGGTGTCCCCGCTTTCACAGAACGCAGCGATCTTGTCGAGCCATGCCTTCCAGTCCTCTTTGTTCAGCTTGTAGAGAGCCTGTGCCTCCATCGCGTCATTAAAGAAATCCACGCCGACCTTCATGACCATTCCGTCGCTTACAACCGCCTTGAAATCCTTCTCGGGAAGCGGGAGCGTGGAAGAAACCGTCATGCAGGAAACGGGAGAAGCGACGACGCGGTCAAAGACCTCGTTCTCAAATACAAGGTCGCCGTGCATCAGAATGATATCGTCGTCGAGGTATTCCCTTGCGCAATAGATAGAGTAGATATAATTCGTTGTGTCATAAAGCGGGTTCTTCACAAACGTGAAATGAAGCGGATAACCGAGAGAATTACAATAATTCACCAGTACGCTGTCATAATATCCCGTGGTAATTACTACCTCCTCGATCCCTGCCTCGGCAAGCAGCCTGAGCTGACGGGAAAGAATGGTTTCTTTTGTGCTTATCTCCGTCATACATTTGGGATGTTCAGACGTGAGTACTCCCATACGGGAACCCAGACCGGAGTTCAGAATAAGTGCCTTCATGTTTACACCTCATTTTTCCTTTCTAAGTACGAATGATCTAAATCCACGCTCAACTGCAGATGAGCGGTGTGTCGTTGATCAACCGGCGGAAGCTTCCGCCAATCGCCATACAGATGGGTCAGATAGCGGTCGTAATCCCGGACGCCGTACACCTTGATATTCTCAAACTGATACAAGGCAGGCTCACCGTAATACGATCTCGGCATGATTTCCTTTGCTCGATAGGTTGTTACCAATCCCCCTACATATTCGCAGTCATCAAACGCTCTTTCCTGACAAAGGAGCGAGATTTTTTCATGAGCTTCTTTTCATTTATCATAAATCGCGGTATCGCCTGAAATAGTCTTACCGCAAGGTTCTTATACCATTTTCTGCCGTCGCGCACCGCTACGACACGCGAGGTCAAAACATCCGTCAGAAAACCGATCCGCTTGAAGTTTTTCTGCGCCTCCTCCTCCGTATCGCCGATTCCGTCCAGGGGAAAAATGTCTATTCCGACGCCGCGGACAACCTGCACTCTCCGGTCCTCAATTTGCGTGGTTCCGGTATCATACAGCTTTGAATACAGGTAAAAGTAATCCTCGTTTTCGGATTCCTCCGTCTCCAGCAGATACTTTCCGTCCTGAACGCGTCCGCCGATGCTCTTTTTTAATGTCTCATAATCCGGTCTCGGCATACCGATGTCAATATCGTCATCCCACGGGATATATCCCTGATGCCTTGCCGCGCCGAGCATCGTTCCTTCGACGAGATAGTACCTGAGATGGTTCGCGACACAGTACTCGTGGAACCACGAGAGCATATCCAGCAAGCAAATCTTTAATCTATCCATAAACCGCCATTCCTACCCGTTCTCTCACTGTCATTTTTCTTTTCTCAGCACCGTCTTGAACGCCATTTTCCTCACGCCGTTAGGAAGCAGCGAGGAAACACCGCGGGTAAAGACCGAGGATGCATACTGTCTCACTCCGATAAATCCGGTATCCTTCATGTACCTAAACAGCGCTTTCTGGCTCTTTGCGTACTTCCATCCTGCCCGACGCTTGTACATATCGGAGCCCGCGCGCATCCACAGCAGCGGCTCCTGAAGATTGTAACCGACGGAGCCTTCCTGAAGCATCCGTATCCAAAGGTAATAGTCCTCAAGCAAATAGAAGTGCCGGTAGCCGCCAGCCGCCTCCACAGCGCTCTTCCTGTACATGACGCAGGGGTGATTGAAGGGAGTCCGTTTTTGGGCGAACCGAAGGATCTCCTCGTTCGTTTCCGGCAAAATCCGCCTCGCCTCAATAACATCAGGCGACTCGGAGAATTCCTCCACCGTGCCGGAGCATATGCTGAGTCCGGGATGTTCCCTGAACATCATCAGCTGCCTTTCACAGCGTTCGGGTCTGCTGATATCATCGGAGTCCATACGCGCGACCAGCTCGTGCCTGCACTCCTTTATGCCGGCATTCAAGGCGTTTCCAAGTCCGCCGTTTTGCTCCAGTCTCACCACATGAAGATTCCCGCGGTGCTCATTCTCCATTTCACTGATCACGGCGTCGAGTTCATCGCTGAGCGGTCCGTCACAGACCAGCACAAAATCATCTGTCGGTACAGTCTGATTCCATATGCTGTCCATCGCCGTGCGCAAATACTCCGCCTTTTCCTTCCGATAAACACTCATCAGAACAGAGTACCGACAAGTGTCTGAATCTCTACTAACCACCGGCTATTTCTCCCTCAGTTTCGTTTTCTCTCATCACAATCGGTTGCGTTTCCTCTTACGGAAAACACGAAGAATCACTCCGTTATCATTGCCGGAAACGCGTCCGGACAACGGGAGTGACACACCCGCAAAGGCTTTATCTTTCTATAAAAAACGGAGTTCCCCGACCGAAACCGGAAAGGGTGTCTCCCGTGCAAATAAATCAGTTCGAATCCGCCGCTATTATCCTATATAAAAGGGATTGACTCGGATGTCGAAATTTCCTTGTTAATTATAGCATTTATTTTTTAAATGTCAATAAACAAAGTCAGGGCGCCATTTTTGCGTAAATGCCATATAAGAAAAAAAGTATCCAAAACAAGAAATATTAAGTAAAACCTCTTCCTTTTGCCTGTTTTTTGCACAAACTTTGCATTACTT
>ONSE01000102.1 GCA_900320415.1 uncultured Eubacteriales bacterium | reverse complement strand
GTTGCAGTTGGTCTTGTCAAGCGGGAGAGAGAAGGCGGGAGAAATCTCCGATTTGAAACCTCTTCCCATCAGACCGATGGAATGCAGATCCATCACCTCGCGGCAGGAACGCACGCACAGACCGCACAGAATACACTTCGCGGTATTGCGCTCGATGAAGGCGTTGTCGTCGCGCGTGTACTTCTGCGGCATTTCACCCGCAAAGCGCTCGGGATGAATGTCATAGCGCTTTGCGGCGTGGAGGAGCTTGCATTTATAATATTCACGGCAGCCGCATTCCAGGCAGCGCTGTGCTTCTTTTTGCGCTTCCTCCTCGGTAAAGCCGAGAGAAACCTCCTCAAAGCCCTTGCTGCGGATATCGGCGGGCAGCACCTTCGGGGTGATCCTGCTCTCCTTTTTGCGGTCGGAATAGTCAATGCCGCTTTCATCGCGCTTGCTGATATAGGGAACACGCGTTTCAAAGCTCTCGCCCTTCAGGAAAGCGTCAACAGCCTTGGCGCAGCGTCCCGCTTCTCCGATCGCCTCAATCGCAATGGACGCGCCGCGGTTGGTCGCGTCGCCGATGGCAAATACGCCGTCGATACTTGTCGTGAAGAAATCCGCATCGGCTTCTATATTGCCGCGTCCGTTCAGCGCGAGCTCTGCGACGTCCCCCTGCACGAGCTTCTGACCGATGGCGAGAATCACGCTGTCAACGGCGATCTCCTCTGTCTTGCCCTCGACAGGAACAGGTCTGCGTCGTCCCGACGCGTCGGGCTCTCCCAGCTCCATGACCTGCAGGGTGATGGATTTGACCCTTCCGTTCTCTCCGTTGAAGGACAGCGGATTGGTGAGGAATTTATAGATAACACCCTCTTCCTCCGCTTCGTCGATCTCGAGCTTGTCGGCGGGCATTTCGTTGCGGGTCCTTCTGTAGATGACATAAACCTCTTTCGCGCCCAGTCTGACCGCCGTGCGGCAGGCGTCCATCGCGGTGTTGCCGCCGCCGCAGACGGCGACCTTCTCACCGATGGCGGGCGGATTCTTCTGAATGACCGCTCTCAGGAAATCGATACCGCCGTATACGCCGTCCAGCTCCTCGCCTGCCGTACGCATGGAGCTTGACTCCCACGCGCCGACAGCCACGATGACCGCGTCGTTTTCCTCTCTGAGAGATGCAATGGTGAAATCCCTGCCCAGCCTGACGTTGTTGACAAACTGAACGCCCGCGCTTTCAATGAGGGAAATCTCCTTGTCCAGAACCTCCTTGGGCAGTCGGTACTGCGGAATGCCGTAGCGGAGCATACCGCCCATCTTGTCCATCATATCGTAAACCGTTACGCTGTGGCCCATGATATTAAGATAATAGGCGGCTGTCAGTCCCGCGGGACCTCCGCCGATAACGGCGACCTTCTTTCCCGTGCGCACCATTACGTCGGGCAGATAGCTGTCACCCTTCAGATCCATATCCGCGGCGAACGCTTTGAGCTGCGCGATATTGATCGGCTCGTCTACATTCTTTCTGCGGCAGGCCTTTTCGCACGGATGGGGACACACCCTGCCGATGGACGCGGGCAGCGGGATCTTGTTTTTGATCAGCTTTAATGCGGCTTCGTACTCGCCGTTCGCGATCAGTCCGACATAGCCCTGGCAGTCTGTGCCCGCGGGGCAGTTGAGCTGACAGGGAGCGACGCAGTCGCCGTCATGGGCGGACATGAGCAGCTCCATCGCGATTTTGCGTGACTGCACCACTCTTTCGCTCTCCGTGTTGATGACCATGCCCTCGCTGACCTTCGCGGAGCAGGAGCGAAGCAGCTTGGGGATACCCTCGGCTTCCACTACGCACAGACCGCACGCGCCGTAGACCTCTACCGCCTTGTCATAGCAGAGGGTGGGAATATCGATATTCGCGGAACGCGCCGCCTCCAGAATCGTGGAGCCTTCGGGTGCCTGAACCGCTTTTCCGTTTATAGTTAAATGAATCATAAAGCCCTCCGTTACTCTTTCACAACCGCGCCGAACTTGCAGACGGTATAGCATTTTCCGCACTTGATACACTTATCCGTGTCGATGACATGAGGATTCTTGACCGTTCCCGCAATCGCGCCGACGGGGCAGTTCCTTGCGCAGAGCGTGCAGCCTCTGCACTTGTCCGCGTTGATTTTGTATTCAATCAGCGCGCTGCATTC
>ONSE01000099.1 GCA_900320415.1 uncultured Eubacteriales bacterium | reverse complement strand
GCTGCCATCAATACTCCCAACCCCGCTCAGTACAACGCTGAGGACAACATCGTATTCACTCCCGAATCCGAGGATGAGTATGTAAAGGTAACCCTGATCCTCGACCTCTCCGCCTGGGACAAGGTAACCAAGGAAGGCGCTACCTACACCATCAAGGTAGATCCCGTTGATCAGGCGCTCATCGGCGACGTAAACGGCGACGGCAAGGTTGACACCGCTGACGCTACCGAGATCCAGAAGTACTCCATCGATCTGCCCACCGCTGACGGCTTCATCGTTGCGGCTGCAGATGTAAACGGCGACGGCAGAATCTCCATTCTCGACGCTACCTGCGTTCAGAAGTACGCTGCCGGTTATGAGGAAGGCACCGGCAATGCCGGCAAGCCCCTCGCAGAGCCCGTGTAATTCTCTGATCCGAAGAACCGAATAAACACATTTGCCTCCCGAGCGATCGGGAGGCAATTTTTTTGCGCCTCTTGTGAATTGCCGTCGGTTTTCCTTATTGCAAAGACGGATTGAATATGATACAATGGGAGTCCAAAGGAGGAGAGAGGAATGATCATCCGCGATATTTCCCGCGATACACTGACGGCTCCCGTGTTTGAGGGCGACCCGCCGCCCGAGGTGAGACGTCTGCAAAGCCTGGAGAACGGCGATATGTGCAACCTCAGCGCGGTTTCAATGACGGCACACACGGGTACGCATATCGACGCGCCGCTGCATTTTTGCGGGGACGGGCAGTCGGTGGATACGATGCGCCTCAGCACCTTCTACGGCAAATGCACCGTGGTGGCGGTGGAGGGCATACTCACGGGCGCGGACATGGAGCGCCTGCTGCCCTTCTGCAAGCGCAGGGTGCTGTTCCGCGGAGACGGCAGAGCCTTTCTGTCCCATTCCGCCGCCATCGTGCTGGCGGACAGCAGGGTGGTGCTCGTCGGCACCGACGCCGATTCCATCGCGCCGCCGTTTGATGAAATCAATCCGCACCGCGAGCTGGCGCGCGCGGGTATTGCCGTTCTCGAAAATCTCAGCCTCGGCGCGATAAGCCCCGGGGACTACGAGCTGTGCGCCTTTCCCGTCAAGCTGGCAGGGCTGGAGGCGGCTCCCTGCCGCGCTCTCCTGTTCGAGCGGGAATTGACAGATGAATGAAGGAAATCTCTGAGTGAGGGATACCATGATAAAAATTGCTGTATTTGACCTCGACGGCACGCTGGTGAATTCGCTCACCGACCTCGCCCTCAGCGTCAACAAGGGTCTGCGGCAGGCAGGTCTGCCCGAGCACCCGATCGAAAAATACAACCGCTTTGTCGGCAACGGAAGGGCAAAGCTGATACGCCGCGCCATCGGCGAGGGCTGCACCGACGCGCTCTATGACGAGGTGCTGCGCGTCTTTGACGCCGAGTACCGCGCCCACTGCAACGACAATACCGCCGCCTATGACGGCTGCGCCGAAATGCTGGCGGCTCTCGACGCGCACGGGATCAAAACCGCCGTGCTCTCCAACAAGCCCGACGAGTTTATGGACAAGATCCTCGGAAAGCTCTATCCCGGGCACCGCTTTCTCGAGGCGTGGGGGCAGAAACCGCAGTACGCCTGCAAGCCCGACAAGGCGGCGCTGCGCGCGATGCTCGCTCTGCACGGCATTGCGCCTGAGGACTGCGTCTACATCGGCGACAGCGACGTGGACGTTCTGACCGCCCGCAACAGCGGCGTGAAAATGGCGGGCGTCTCATGGGGCTTCCGCGGCAGGGAGGAGCTTCTCGCGACGGGCGCGCCCTTTGTGGCTGACACCGCCGCGGAGCTGACGGAGTATCTTTTACAATTATGAACAATATGAACAAGAGAAATTATCAAAAGGAGCTTGACCGCGTGATCGAAAGCAGCACGCGCGCGGGCGTCACGCCGCGCCTGCTGCTGCACGTCTGCTGCGCGCCGTGCTCCAGCTATTGCCTGGAGTATCTGTCCGACTACTTTGACATCACGGTCTATTTTTACAACCCGAATATCACCTCGCGCGCCGAGTATGCGTACCGCCTGAGCGAGGAGGAGCGCTACATCTCCCTGCGCAGCTTCAAAAACCCCGTCCTGATGACCGAAAGCGAGTACGACCCTCAACGCTTTTTTGAGGCGGTCAGGGGACTGGAGCGTGAGCCGGAGGGAGGAAAACGCTGCGAGAGTTGCTTCCGCCTGCGGCTGGAGGCTGCCGCCCGCAAAGCAAGGGAGCTGGGCTTTGACTGCTTCACCACCACCCTCACGATCAGCCCGCTGAAAAACGCCGCCCTGCTCAATGACATCGGCTTTGAGATGGGGGAGAAATACGGCGTGGCGTGGCTGCCCTCCGACTTCAAAAAGCGCGAGGGCTACAAGCGCTCCATCGAGCTGTCGCGGGAGTACGGGCTCTACCGCCAGAACTACTGCGGCTGTGTATTTTCAAAAAATAAAGAGGAGGAGGCGCGCGTCTGCCGTCTGCCGATCCTGTAGAGATCCGCTGCGGAAAGCGGAAAACGCCGCATTGCGGCTGACTTTTTTTCATGCTGACGGAAAAATCCGTCACCGCTATATAGTGGGTATAATTCTTTTTTAGAATACAACATATTGTGCCTTTTTCCGGAAAGGCACTTGCTTTTTCCAAAATATTGATGTATAATATATCTCGCACCCCTATTGGAAGGATAACGGATTTGACATAGATTTGAGATTAACGAAAGGGAAGGATTACACCGTATGAAGATTATCAAGAGGAACGGGTCTGAGGAAGAATTCAATATTGAAAAAATCATCAACGCCATCAGAAAGGCGAACAGCTCTTCCGATACCCCCTATCTGACAGACGAGCAGATCGCGGACATCGCGGACTATGTGGAGTACAAGTGCAACAAGATGAAGCGCGCCGTGTCCGTTGAGGAGATCCAGGACATGGTCGAGGACCAGCTGATGGCGCACGGCGCCTTTGAGCTGGCGAGACGCTACGTGCGCTACCGCTACAACCGCTCCCTCGTCAGAAAGGCGAACACCACCGACAACCGCATTCTCTCGCTGATTGAGTGCAACAACGAGGAGGTCAAGCAGGAGAACTCCAACAAGAACCCCACCGTCAACAGCGTCCAGCGCGACTACATGGCGGGCGAGGTCAGCCGCGACCT
>ONSE01000118.1 GCA_900320415.1 uncultured Eubacteriales bacterium | reverse complement strand
AGCGCTGTCCTCCACACTGACAGTGTCGTCATTCTCCGCGGCGGAGAAGCTGACGGCGGACACAGCCGAAACAGCAATCATCGCACTGAGAAGAATGGCTAAAAATCGTTTGCTTTTCTTCATTGGTGTTCCTCTTTTCCTGATAGTAAATGCTATATATTAATGTATACCTTTGACAGTGTTAAGGCGCAATTGTTCTCATTGTTCCACAACCGCCCTGCGTACCTCCGCCTTGAGCCGCTCGAACGGGGTGTCGTTCTCGTCAACCATTTCCTGCGGAGATAAAACGCGCGGTGTGAGATTGGAGGCGCCGGGCTGTGCGTGCATCTGAATGACGACCTTTTCCTTCTGGATCAGTTCAAACAGCTCGCTGAGTGTGGTACAGGAGTCGATCTGCCGCAGCAGACGGCTTTTATCCTCGTAGCTTCTGCGCGGCGGCTTGAAGCCGATCGCCTTGAGCACCTCCGCCTTGAGTCTTTCCAGCGGCGTGTCGTTGTTGTTGATGATGTCCTGCGGCGTCAGGCGGCGCGGCGCGAGATTGGAAGCACCCGGCTGCGCGTGCATCTGCAGGGTGATCCCCTCAAGCTGAATCAATGCGAACAGCTGACTGAGTGAGGTACAGTCCTGTATTGCTTTGATCAGCTGGTCACGGCTCTTTCTCTGATAGCCGCGCGCTTGTGACATATTCACTCAATCACCTCCTCCTGATTTGTTCGATAATGTACCCATTATTTCCTATTATACCGAAAAGCGGTTATGATTTCAATAGTTAATTCATAAATTATTTGTTTACAGATGTTTTACTTTATGGTATTATTAGTGTAATTCTAGAAAAGGAAATGAGACAATGAAACGAATATTATCACTATTATGTGCCGCGGCAGTCATATCCGCGGCGGTGCTGTGCGGCTGCGGCTCCGATCAGGGAAGCTCGGGAGCCGGCGGCAGCTCACAGAGCTCTGCGCAGGACGGGGGAACGGTTGCGCCGACAACAGCTCAGCCCTTGACGGATTCTACCGTCAAGACCACGGGCGGAAAGGTACATATCACCGACAACACCCTCGGCGACATCTGGATCTCCGAGCTGGAGGGTGTGGCGCTCAATAAGCTCAATGCAGACGGCTTCACCTCGGACGCGGCCTTCAAGTACTACAGCGAGGGCGGCAAGCCCGCTTCCGAGGAGGGGATCGATATCTCCTCGTTCAGCGGCAAGGTGGACTGGGTGCAGGTCAAAGAGAGCGGCGTTGATTTTGCCATGATCCGTCTCGGCGGCAGGAGCTACGGCGCAGAGGGAAAGCTCTACACCGACGACAGTGCCCTTGATTACATCAGCGGCGCCAGAGAGGCGGGCATCAAGGTAGGAGCCTACTTCTTCTCGCAGGCGACCACTAACGCCGAAGCCGAGGAGGAGGCGGAGTACGCCCATTCTATTCTCGGTGACATCAAGCTGGACTATCCGCTCGCCTACGACTGGGAGATCATCAAAGACGACAATGCGCGCACTGACGGTATCACCGCGACGCAGGCGACGGAATGTGCCGCCGCGTTCTGCGAAAAGGCGAAAGCGCTGGGATATGTTCCCATGGTCTATTCCGCAAGCAGGGAATTCTACTTCAAATATGACCTCACGCGTCTCAAGGACTACCAGCTCTGGCTGGCGCAGTACGCCGATGTTCCGAATTTCTATTACGAATTCTCTATGTGGCAGTATTCCGACCATGGAAAGGTCGAGGGTATCGAGGGGACGGTTGATCTCAACATCTGTTTCACGGGCGTAGCGCCCTACGCAAAGTAGCAAAAAACGAGGCAAAACGACAGAAACGGCTCTGAAATTGCCCTTAGAGAATATTGCTAACAGTATAATTGTTACGAGCGAAATAACGTATAGTATATTTTATTTACGGAATTATTGTATTTAGTTACCAAAAAATCGTTACAATATTTAGCAGTTCGCTGAATATTGTAACGATTTTTATTTCTCTTATTGAAATTTGTAAAATATTTGTTATAATTATGTACAGTTAGTTTGTTACAGAAATGTAACAGTTAATGAGATAGGAGAAATAATTGTGAAAACTAAGTATATCGGTTTGGAAGGTTACGGAGAAATCGAAGCGATTTCCGATAAGAACAGTAAGAACAAAAAGAAAAGAGCCGGAAAGCTCAACACCGCGCAGAAAACGATCCGCTTTATCAAGCGCGCCGTTTCTCTGGGCAGGAAGCATTTCAGAAATAAGAAGAATACAAAGCCTGCCGCAAAGACCGCCAAGGCTGTCAGGATAGAGAGATCGGCAAAACCGCAGAGCTCTGTTCTGGAAAGACAGTATTTGCAGTCGAGAACAGCGGCGCAGACGTCCACAGGCGCGATGGAGAGCCTGAAATATCTGAAAAACAAGCCTGCGGTAAGGAAGCATCAGCACAGTGCTCCCAAGGAGTACCGCACCCACACGTTTGTGAAGAAGAGAGCGGTTCTCGCGGTCTGCGCCTGCCTGACAGCGATCATGCTGTCCTGCGTGACGGTGGCCAGCGCGCTGGATTCCCCCAACAGGGAAAACACCAACAAGATCAAGACGGAGAGCAAGGCTCCCGCCGTGGCTGCTGCGACAGCCGATGAGGTGAAGTTCGCGCTCAATACTCCCGCGCTCTATGTCAACACGGGTATTTCCTCGCTTTACATCGACGGAGAGTTGGTCGGCACCACCTCCGAGACAGAGCAGCTGGAGGCGGCTTTGGAGAAGGTTCTGCTCGACGCGCGCGCCAACTTTGACGATACGACCACTACCGAGTTTGTCAACGCGAGGGTGGAGCACGACGGCTATGACAATAATAATATGATGTCGGCGGCTGAGATCATGGAGAAGGCGGAAGGCAGATTTTCCATCAAGCTGGAAACCGACTGGTCTTATGAGATCGAGCTGGACTACGACAGCGACATCACCTACGACGAGGATGAGGACAGCGACTACGAGAAGATCGTCACCGAGGGTGAGAAGGGTGTTGAGGAAATCAGCACACGCCTTACCTATATCGACGGCGAGTTTGCAGACGCGACCATTACGGATACCAAGGTGACAAAGGAACCCGTGACAGAGGAAGTCATCAGGGGCAGCAAGCAGGGCGTCAAGGAAACGGAGAGCGAGAGCACCTCCGGCTCGGGCAGCTTTATCTGGCCTTTCCCGCACACCCACAGCATCACCAGCCTCTTCGAATGGCGCTGGGGCAGAATGCACCAGGGTATCGATATTGCGGGCGGCAGCGACTACGGCCAGCCCATCATTGCGGCTGACGGAGGCAAGGTGACCTGGGCAGGAAACGACGGCGGCGGCTACGGAAACTATGTCATGATCGACCACGGCAACGGCTATATGACCGTATACGCGCACGCCTGCGAAGTGGCCTGCTCTACGGGCGACTATGTGAGCCAGGGTGACGTTATCGCATACTGCGGCTCGACAGGTAACTCCACGGGACCGCACGTACATTTTGAAGTCAGAGTGGACGGTACACAGGTAGACCCTCTGGGCTACGTTTCGTGATAGTAAATGCTGAGAGACAGGGCGGATTTTCCGCCCTGTCTCCGTTTTTTTATTTGAACATATACTGCGCCGTATCGACGATGTTTTCAAAGGTTTTGTAGGCGCGGTTTGCTTTTTTCCGCAGCTTCGGGTTGTCATCCGCCGCCTTTTTTCCGACGTATCCGACCGCCATTCCCGCCGCCATTCCGATAGCCACGCCCTTGACAACGTTCATCGTGTTTTTGTTCACATACTCACCTCTTTTACAATCGGATATTGCTATTCTTTGCGTTTTGCAATATAATAACCGTTGGGAGTTGTTAGTTGTCAGTTATTTGCAGACGGCGCGGCTCTGTTGATTGAGGGAGCATCTAAAAATTAAAAGTCGTGCAGAGGTGCTGAAGATTGTGCCGTAAAAATTTCGTGCTTATGCGCGGCAAGGGATTATGAGAGGTTCCCTTTACATATTTTTCCAAAAAGGACTGATTCAAATATGGCAAAGCTCAATCTGGTGTTGGTAGAGCCTGAGATCCCGCAAAATACGGGCAACATCGCGCGCACCTGCGCGGCGACGGGAGCTGCGCTCCATCTGGTGGAGCCGCTGGGCTTCCGTCCCGATGACAAAAAACTCAAGCGCGCCGGTCTTGACTACTGGCACCTGCTCGATATCACCTATTACCGCGATCTGAATGATTTTTTTGAAAGGAACAAGGGCGGCAGCTTCTTTTTCTTTTCGACAAAGGGTACTCACCGTCACAGCGACGTTTCCTATCCCGACAATTCTTTTCTGGTGTTCGGCAAGGAGACGCGCGGACTGCCGGAGGAGCTGCTGATGCAATATCCCGATCAGACGCTGCGCATTCCGATGATCGATGAGGCAAGGAGCCTGAACCTCTCGAATTCCGCGGCGATCGCGGCATATGAGGTGCTGCGCCAGTGGGATTATCCCGAGCTGCAAAACAGGGGAGAGCTGCACCGCCACCGCTGGTCGGATATCAATAATCTTACATAATGATTGTTTCACCGATGACCTAAAAAGAGGCTGTCGCAAATCGAAAGATTT
>ONSE01000038.1 GCA_900320415.1 uncultured Eubacteriales bacterium | reverse complement strand
TTATTCGATTGGCTCAAAGTCTGCCACACCGTGCTTGCAGAGCGGACAGATGAAATCCTCGGGCAGCTCTTCGCCCTCATAGATGTAGCCGCATACCTTGCATACCCAGCCCTTTTTGCCTTCTGTCTGGGGCTTGGGCTTGACGTTGTTTTGGTAGTAGGTGTAGGTCATGGTCTCCTTGTCGGAGAGAACTCTCGCCTCGGTGACGCTGCAGATGAACATACCGTGGGTGTCGAGGTCGATGTAATCCTCAACCTTGAGCGACATGAAGGAATTGATATACTTGGGCAGGAACACCAGTCCGTTGTCGGAGCGCAGCGGAGTGCAGTCGGCGAACTTGTCAACATTTCTGCCGCTCTGGAAGCCGAAGGTCTCAAATACCTTGAAGGGAGCCTCCACGGACAGACAGTTGACATTCATGACGCCTGTTTTCTTGATGACATGGTGGGAATAGTTCTGCTTGTTGATGCAGACCGCGATGCGGTTGGGAGAATTGGTTACCTGAGTGACCGTGTTGACGATCAGGCCGTTGTCCTTCTTGCCGTCGTTGGAGGTGACGACATACAGGCCGTAGCCGATGTTGAAGAGCGCCGTCATATCGTTCTTGTCGGCGGTCTCGTCATGCTGCGCGAGGTAGTCCTTGCAAAGCTCGTTAGCGAGCTTCTCGAGCTGCTCGCTGCTCTGCTCGTTGAGGGCGGAGGTGATCCTGACGGTGGTGTCGGTGAATTCAATGTTCTTGCAGCCCTCAAGCATTTTCTTCATGGTCTTGGCAGCCAAAGGCGCCCAGGAGCCGTTTTCGATCAGACCGATGGTTCTGTTCTGGAAGTTGCGCTCGGTGAGGTGTTCGATGAACTCACGCATGAAGGGGAAGATATCCGCGTTGTAGGTGGTGGTGGCGAGAACGATCCTGCCGTAGCGGAAGGCGTCCTCCACGCACTCCGCCATATCCTCGCGGGCGAGGTCGCAGACGACAACCTTGGGGCAGCCCTTCATTCTCAGCTTGTCAGCCAGCAGCTCGACTGCCTTTTTTGTGTTGCCGTAGACGGAGGTGTAGGCGATCATTATGCCCTCGTCCTCAACGCCGTAGCTTGACCAGATGTTGTAAAGGTTGAGATAATAGCCGAGATTCTCGGTGAGTACGGGGCCGTGGAGCGGGCAGATGATCTCGATGTCGAGTCCCGCCGCCTTTTTGAGCAGGTTCTGCACCTGCGCGCCGTACTTGCCGACGATGCCGATATAGTAGCGTCTGGCCTCGCAGGCCCAGTCCTCCTCAACGTCGAGGGCGCCGAACTTGCCGAAGCCGTCCGCGGAGAAGAGCACCTTGTCCTTGCTGTCATAGGTCACGATAACCTCAGGCCAGTGTACCATGGGAGCCGCGACAAAGGTGAGTGTGTGCCCGCCCAGCTCGAGGGTGTCTTTCTCCTTGACGACGATTCTTCTGTCCTCAAACTCGGTGCCGAAGAAGTTGCCCATCATGGTGAAGGCCTTTGCGGAGGATACGATCGTTGCCTCGGGATAGTTGTTCATAAAGTTGAAGATGTTGGCGCTGTGGTCAGGCTCCATGTGCTGCACAATGAGGTAGTCGGGCTTTCTGTCGCCGAGAGCCTCCTCAAGATTGTTGAGCCACTCGTGGGTGAATTTGCGGTCAACGGTGTCCATGACCGCGATCTTTTCGTCGAGAATGACGTAGGAATTGTACGCCATTCCGTTGGGAACAACATACTGACCCTCGAACAGGTCGATCTTGTGGTCGTTCACGCCGACATAGCGGATGTCATTGGTGATGTTTTTCATTGATATACCTCTCTTTCGTGGAATTGATTTTGGATTGTGTATATTTTAACATAACTCCGGAAAAGTTACAAGTGATATTTAACAGTTTTGAGAAAAATCATATGAAAATGTAATGCAAAATAGCAGGGAACGAACAAAATGAGCAAATGACTCTTGTGTTTTTGAGCGGTTGCTTTTATAATGACAGAAAAAGGGGGCGAAGGTGTGAAAAAAGAGAATAATACGGAGCAGCTGAGGCTGTGGAACCTCGCGTGGCCGATTTTTATCGAGACGGCGCTGTATATGCTGCTTGGCTTTGTTGATGTGCTCATTCTCAGCAAGTACGATGACCTTGCCGCCTCGGCGGTGGGAACGGCGAACCAGGCGGTGTCCATTGCCGCGATCATCTTTACGGTGGTTTCCTCAGCGAGCGCGGTGCTGATTTCCCAGTATCTCGGCGCGAAAAAGAATATGGCAGCTTCACGCGTGGCGGCGCTCTCGATTGTCCTGCACCTTGCGGCAGGCGTGGTGATCAGCGGTGTGTTTGTGTTTTTTCACCGTCCGATTCTGCGTATGATAGGAGCGGAGGGCAGATTGCTCGATTTTGCGGGGCAATATCTTTCAATTGTGGGAGGCTTTTTGTTCCTGCAGGCGCTGATGACCGCGATGTCAGTCATCGTGCGCAATCACGGCAAAACCAAAATCACGATGTTTGTCACGCTGGGAATGAACCTGTTCAATACACTGCTTGACACCGTGCTGGTGCTGGGATTGTTCGGACTGCCGAAAATGGGCGTGACGGGCGTGGCGATCGCGACATCCCTCAGCCGCGTTGCCGGAACAGCCGTCCTCGCCGCGGTGCTGTTTACCAGGGTGGAGAAGCCCTCCATCTTCCGCCTTTTAAAACCTCTGCCGTGGCGGGATGTGAGGGATATTTTTAAAATCGGTATTCCTGCCGCGCTCGAGACCTTTTTGTACAACCTCTCGCAGCTGGTGATTACCTCCATCGTTTTAAACTATCTGACGGAGACGGAGCTGATTACCAAGACCTATGTGCAGAATATCACAATGTTTTTCTATCTGTTCGCGATCGCTATCGGTCAGGCTTCACAGATCATCGTCGGGCACCTGGTCGGCGCGGAGCAATACGGGGAGGCGCATCGTCAGTGCCTTTCGTCTTACCGCAGGGCGCTGCTGATCATGGCGGCGGTTTGCGGTATGGGAACTCTTTTCCGTGTTCCGCTGCTGGAGATCTTCACCGATGACGCGCAGTGTATCGCGCTTGGCGCCAATGTGCTTCTGATCAACCTGTTCCTCGAATTCGGAAGAACCACCAATCTGGTCATTATCGCCTGTCTCAGGGGCGCGGGAGACGTTTATTTCCCGTCCGTCTGTGCCATTGTTTCCAACTGGGCGGTCAGCGTGGGGGGCGCTTATCTGTTCGCCGTTGTGTTCGGCTGGGGGATATACGGTCTGTGGATCGCCCTCGCCGCCGATGAGTCACTGCGCGGTATTCTCATGATCGTCCGATGGCACAGTTGCAGATGGCGCGGCAAAAGAGTTGTCAAAGAATGATTTTATTCGCGGGAATATATTGAGGGAACCTCTTAAATTCCTTACCGCGCATAAGTACGGAATCTTCTCGGCATAATCTTGCCAAATCTCCTTGAAATATGTCAGTATTCCTGCGGGGCTTTGACAATGTTCTGCCATAAATCTTCCTCACTTCTGCACAACATTGAATTATTGGAGATTCTCTTGATTTTGCGCGCGATTTATTGTACAATGAATAAAAAGAAAAAATCCTGAGGGAGGGATTCTATGGGAATATTTGACAATATCAAAAAGCAGCAGGCACAGTCCTCTGCTCCCGTGCAGGGAGGCAGCCGATCGGTGACCGTGACCTTTCCGCAGCTGCCCGAAACCTTTGAGCAGTTTACCGCGCTGCCGCAGGCGGCGCTGCGCACGCCGTTCGACGCGGCGGCGATGACGGTTCTCGCCTTCTGCTTCTATCCGACCGATAGGGAGCTGTCGCTGCGGATGGTGGAGTATCTCAGGGGTCCCCGCCCTCTCAGCGGCTATGACAAGTCCTTTATCGCGGACCGCTTCCGTGACAGTGACTATGTGCCGCGCTCCTATTTCGAGGGGGCGACGCCTCTCAATGACTATCTTCCGTCGGAGCCTTACCGCGTGACGGTGAGCGAGAATCCCTATTCCTATCAGAATCAGGGCTACGCTGCGCTCTATATCCGTTCCGGCGGCGCGGACAATCCGCGCTCCGTGCAGCTCAGGCTCGCAAAGGACGGCAGGTGGTATCTGTGGGAGCAGTTTATCTTAGTTGGCATCAGACCGCCCGAAAGCACCAATCCGTGGGCGTGATACAGAGGGAACCTCTCATAATTCCCTGCCACGCATAAGCGCGGCGATGAATTACCGGAGATTCCCCGGAGAGACAAGGAGAAGAGTTATGGGACTTTTTGAAAAGAAATACTGCGATGTCTGCGGTGAAAAAATCGGACTTCTCGGCAACCGTAAGCTCGAGGACGGCAATATCTGCTCCAAGTGTGCAGGCAAGCTGTCTCCGTTCTTCACTGACAGAAAGAAATCCACTTTGGAGGAAATCAAGGCGCAGCTCGCCTACCGTGAGGAGAACCACGCGAGACTGAACTCGTTCAATCCCACCGTGACCTTCGGCAGAAAGACCAAGGTGTATGTGGATCAGAACGGCGGATGCTTTGTTGTCAGCAGCAAGAGCAACTACCGCGAGCAGAACGCGGACATCATCGCGTTTTCGCAGGTGACGTCGGCGAACTATGACGTTGAGGAGCACCGCAGGGAAATCTACAGAAAGAACAGCGAGGGCAGAAGCGTTTCCTACAATCCTCCCCGCTACGAGTATACCTATGAATTTAAAATCACCATCAATGTAAGCTCGCCGTATTTCAGTGAGATCAGGTTTGAGCTGTCAGACTCGCGTCCCGACAGCCGCTACACCGACGCCTATCACCGTCTGGAGCAGGAGGCGAACGAGCTGATTGCCGCGGTGCGCGGAATGCAGGCAGGCGGATACAACCAGCCGATGGGCGGTTTTGTCGGTGGTATGCAGGGTACTATGCCGATGAATAACGGCTACCAGCAGCAATATCAGCAGGGTTATGGTCAGCCGCAGCAGCAGTTCCAGCAGGGCTATGGCCAGCCGCAGCAGCAGTTCCAGCAGGGCTA
>ONSE01000046.1 GCA_900320415.1 uncultured Eubacteriales bacterium | reverse complement strand
CCGAAATCGCTCGCGCGAAGGACGCGAAGGCGGTGGATTTGGGCGACGACGCGGTCGGCGCTTTCATCGCGGAACACGACGGCAAGCAGGCGATGGTGGTGCATAACTTCGACGCGGAGGAGCAGAAGCAGGTTGAACTGACCGACGAAATGCTGAAATCCCCTGAAATCGCCGCTGATTTCACTACGGGAGAGGCGAAGATCGAGCTGAAGGACGGCAAGCTGACGCTGCCGCCTCACTCCTCGGTCATTCTCCGCGCAAAAGAAGGCTGATTGACAACACATTGACGGCGCGCCGTCCTCTCAAGGGGACGGTGCGTTTTTGTGCGCGGTAAAGGGAATATTACTGTTTTGTCACGCAGTATGCTTGTCAAATATAGCGATTTAACCATTGCAATTTGTCAGATAACATGATAAAATACTTTGTTAGGTATGGTTAATTCCCGGCCGGAAATAACCTGTTCACAGAATGGCTTATAATATTCACGGAAAGTGATATAGGATAACTGGAACGCTTTGCGTTCTGACGGAGGCGGCATTATTGAAGCTAGGACTTGATATCGGCTCAACCACCATTAAGTGTGTAGTGCTCGACGACAACAACAAGCTGACTTACAGCACATATGAGCGCCATTATTCGCAGATCACCGAAAAGATAGCGGAGATCCTCGCGCGGGTGCGCCGTGAGATTGACGGCGCTGAAGACGCGGTGGTCGCGCTTTCCGGCTCCGCGGGAATGGGCGTAGCGCAGGACTGCGGCATTGATTTTGTACAGGAGGTCTATGCGACAAGGATTGCCGCCAACACCTTTATTCCCGGCACGGACGTCGTGATTGAGCTGGGAGGAGAGGACGCGAAGATCCTGTTCCTGACCAACGGGCTGGAGGTGCGCATGAACGGCACCTGCGCCGGCGGGACGGGCGCGTTCATCGACCAGATGGCGACGCTGCTCAACGTTCCCCTTGAGGAGCTGGACGGCCTCGCGAAGCAGTATGAAAAGACCTACACCATCGCGTCACGCTGCGGTGTATTTGCGAAAACCGATATTCAGCCCCTTCTCAATCAGGGCGCGCGCAAAAGCGACATCGCGGAAAGTATTTTCAACGCGGTTGTCAGCCAGACCGTCGCGGGACTGGCGCAGGGAAGGGAGATCGAGGGACAGATCGTCTACCTCGGCGGTCCGCTGACCTTTATGAGCGAGCTGCGCGCCTGCTTTGACCGCACGCTCGGCACAAAGGGCATCTGTCCCGAAAACTCACTCTACTACGTCGCTTGCGGCGCGGCGCTCTGCGCGGACAAGACCATCGACTTTGATGAGGTGATCGAGCGCGTCAGGAACTACCGCGGCTCGGGCAATTTTGCGTTTAACCGCCCGCTTTTCACAAGTGAAGCCGAATACGAAGCCTTCCGGGCGCGTCACGCGAAGGCGGACGTGAAGCAAAAGGCGCTGAAGAGCTACAAGGGCAAGGCTTACGTCGGAATGGACGCCGGCTCCACCACCGTCAAGGGCGTAGTGCTCAACGAGGACGGCGAACTGCTCCATTCGAAATATCTTCCCTCCCGGGGCAACCCCGTGGATATCATCAAGGCGTTCCTCGAGGAGATCTACGCCGTGAACCCCGAGCTCAACATCGTTTCCTCCGCCGTGACCGGCTACGGAGAGGACATTATCAAAAACGCCTTTGATGTTGACTTCGGTATCGTCGAAACCATCGCGCACTTTACCGCCGCGAAATATTTTATGCCCGACGTGGAGTTCATTATTGATATCGGCGGACAGGACATCAAGTGTTTTAAGATACACAACGGCGCGATTGACAATATTTTTCTCAACGAGGCGTGCTCCTCGGGCTGCGGCAGCTTTTTGCAGACCTTTGCCAACGCCCTCGGCTATGACATCGCGGAATTTTCCCGTCTGGGACTGTTCGCGAAGCGTCCCGTTGACCTCGGCTCGCGCTGCACGGTGTTTATGAATTCCAGCGTCAAGCAGGCGCAGAAGGACGGCGCGACCATCGAGGATATCTCGGCGGGACTGTCCCTGAGCGTCGTCAAGAACGCGCTCTATAAAGTGATACGCGCCTCCGGTCCCGATGAGCTGGGCAAGCGGATCGTGGTGCAGGGCGGTACCTTCCTCAATGACGCGGTTCTCCGCGCGTTTGAGATGGAGATGGGCGTCGAGGTGGTCAGACCGAACATCGCGGGTCTGATGGGTGCCTACGGCGCGGCGCTCTACGCCATGAAAAAATCAAAGGGCAAGGGAAAGAGCAGACTTTCCTCCGCGGAGGATCTGAAACACTTTGTGCATGAGATCAAGGTCACAAACTGCGGTCTTTGCAACAACAACTGCCGCCTGACCATCAATTCCTTCGGCGGCGGAAGAAAGTTCATCGCGGGCAACCGCTGTGAACGTCCGATAACGAAAAAATCGCCCGACAAGGGCTTGAATATGTACGAATACAAGCTCAGCCTGATCGACAGCTACAAGCCCGTTGAGGGACTGCGCGGCAAGCTGGGAATTCCGATGGGTCTGAATATGTTTGAGCTGTACCCGTTCTGGTACCGCTTTTTCACCGAGCTGAAATTCGAGGTCATGCATTCGCCGTTCTCAAACAGAAAGCTCTATCAGCGCGGTCAGCAGACCATCCCCAGCGATACGGTGTGCTTCCCCGCGAAGCTGATGCACGGTCATGTGCAGACGTTGATTGACAGCGGTATCGAAACCATTTTCTATCCCTGCCTGTCCTACAACTTTGACGAGCACCTCGGTGACAACCACTATAACTGCCCCGTGGTTGCCTACTATCCCGAGGTCATCCGCAACAACATGAAGGATGTCAAGAAGGTCAACTTCATCAAGGAGTACTTCGGTATCCACCGTCCCAAGGACTTTCCGCGCAAGGCGTACGAGCGCCTGAGCTTTTATTTCCCCGACCTCACGCTCAACGAGGTCAGAGTCGCCGCCAGGCGTGCCTACGAGGAGCAGGAGCTGTACCGCGCCAAGGTCCGCGCAAAGGGAGAGGAAATCATCCGAAGGGCGGAAAAAGAGGGAAAGAAGATCTTTGTCCTCGCGGGACGTCCCTACCACATCGACCCCGAGATCAATCACGGGATCGACAAGCTGATCGCCGGCTTTGACGTCGCGATAGTCAGTGAGGATGTGGTCGCGCCGCGCGTCGACCGCTTCCACACCGATGTGCTCAATCAGTGGACGTATCACTCGCGCCTGTACGCGGCGGCGAAGTATGTCACCACGCGCAAGGATATGGAGCTGGTGCAGCTGGTATCCTTCGGCTGCGGTGTTGACGCGATCACCACCGATGAGGTGCGCGAGATCCTGGAGAGCAAAAACAAGATTTACACACAGATCAAGATAGACGAGATCACCAACCTCGGCGCGGTAAAAATCCGCATCAGAAGCCTGCTCGCCGCGGTTGATAACGATTGATGACAGACAGGTGCCGGCGACGGGACCATAGACAGGAACAGGAATATGGCTGAATTAAAGTACGACAAAAAAACAGGGAGGCTGCTGTTTACCAAGCAGATGAAGCGCGAATACACGATTCTCATGCCCAATATGGCGCCGATCCACTTTCGGATCCTGAAGAACGTGTTCGTCCATTACGGCTACAAGGCGGAGCTGCTGGAAACAACAGGTCCCGAAATCGCGCAGACGGGACTGAAGTATGTACACAACGACACCTGCTACCCCGCCCTGCTGGTCATCGGACAGTTTATCCACGCGCTCCAGAGCGGAAACTATGACGTTCATAAAATTGCCCTGATGATCACCCAGACAGGCGGCGGCTGCCGTGCCTCCAACTATATTTTTCTGCTGAGAAAGGCGCTCAAGAAGGCGGGCTTCGCGTTTGTTCCCGTCATCTCGCTTTCCTTCGGCATGGAGAAGAATCCCGGCTTTTCGCTGACTCTGCCGCTTATCCGCCGCTTTGTCGGCGGTCTGGTTTACGGCGATCAGCTCATGCTCCTTTCCAATCAGATCAAGCCCTACGAGGTCAACCGGGGAGAAACCATGGCGCTCGTCAAGACCTGGAGCGACCGCCTTTCCGCCATGCTGATCGAAGGCAAGGGCTATACGCTCGAGGAAATCGACGAAAATCTCCACAAGCTGACCAAGGACTTTTCAAAAATTCCCGTCAACCGTGTCCCCAAGGTCAAGGTGGGCATCGTCGGCGAGATCTATGTCAAATACTCCAAGATGGCGAACAACGGACTCGAGGATTTCCTCGCGGAACAGGACTGTGAGGTCTGCCTTCCCGGTCTGATGGGCTTCGCCTCGTTCAAGGTGGATAACCGCATCGAGGATTATAAAATGTTCGGCGGCAACCGCCTGAAATATGAGTTCTGCAAGATGCTGCTCGATTACGTCACCAAGCTGGAGACGCTGATGGTGGAGGCGGCAAAGCGTTTCGACTTTGTTCCGCCGCATCAGTATGCCCATACCAAGGAGCTTGTCAAGGGCGTCATCGGCTACGGCAGCAAGATGGGAGAGGGGTGGCTCCTCACGGCGGAGATGCTCGAGCTCGCCGAGAACGGCTACGAGAATATCGTCTGCACCCAGCCCTTCGGCTGTCTGCCCAACCACATCAACGGCAAGGGCGCTATCCGCAAGATCAAGGAAATCATGCCAAACGCCAATATTGTCACCATCGACTACGATCCCGGCGCCCCGAAGGTCAACCAGGAAAACCGCATCAAGCTGATGCTCGCCGTCGGCAAAGAAGAGCTGCAGAAAAAGCTCGAGGCACGGGAATCCGACGCTCAGGGACGCGCGGACGCACAAGAAAACATAGAATAAATGAATATTTATACCACAGGAAGAAGAGGACTTGCGACAAAAGTTCTCTTTT
>ONSE01000223.1 GCA_900320415.1 uncultured Eubacteriales bacterium | reverse complement strand
GAAAATACGCCAGCGCCCAGTCCGTCAGCTCATGATGGCCCCTGTTCATGGAGCGGATCATCAGTTTGCCCCAGAAGCCCTCGGGCTTGACGGCATTTTCGGTCAGCTTGTGATATTTCATATGGCTTCCCTTCTTTCCAAATACTTCTACGTTCTATTATAGTCTCTATCAGGCGGCAGGTCAAGAGAGTTCCGTGTCTCTTTTTGCTCTGTTTTGTCAAACGCGGGCAGTCACGGTCACACCGCCGCCTTTTCCGCATAAACCGTTAGAGGAACTACACCCTCGTCAGCAGCGCCACGCTCTCCACATGGGCGGTGCGGCTGAACATATCGCAGGGGGTGACCTCGCGCGTGATATAGCCGTTCTCCGCGAAGTATTTCAGATCGCGCGCCAGCGTCGCCGGGTCACAGGACACATAGACCACTCTCGACGGTTCCATCCCGCGGATCGTTCTGACCAGCGCCTCGCCGCAGCCCTTTCGGGGCGGGTCGAGAATGACCACCTCGGGCGTCAGCCCTTCCCTTCTCAGCCGCTCAGCCGCCTCGGGCGCGTCCGCGCAGAGAAAACGCGCGTTTGTCACACCGTTGCGCGCCGCGTTTTCCTCCGCGTCATGCACCGCGTCGGGAATGATCTCCACTCCGACAAGACTCCCGCAGGAGGACGCCATCGTCAGCCCGATGGTACCTGTGCCGCAGTAGAGATCGAGGAGCAGCTCATTGCCGCTGAGTGCGGCATATTCCCTCGCCTTGGCGTAGAGCTTTTCCGCCTGTACGCGGTTCACCTGCCAGAACGAAAACGGCGATATTTTGAATTTCATACCGCACAGCTCGTCCTCGATGAAGCCCTCGCCAAAGGCAACGCGGTTCTTTTTGCCGAGAATGACATTCGTTTTTTCTCTGTTGGAATTAAAAATCACTGTTTTGAGATTTGGCAGCGCCTCTCGCAGGTTTTTCAGCAATACATCCTCATGCTTCAGCCCGTTGCCGTTCACCACATAGCAGACCATCAGCTCGTCCGTCACCTCGGCGCGGCGGATATAGAGGTGGCGCAGCCTTCCCTGCCCCGTCGTCTCGTCGTATACGGGGATATCATAGGTGTCGATAAATTCGCGCGTCACCCGGATGACGTCCGCGAACTGCTCCGGCTGCAGGGCGCAGTCGGAGCAATCGATGATGCGGTGGCTGTGAAAGGCGTAAAAGCCGATCTGCACCCTGCCGTCCCTGTCCCTGCCGACGGGAAGCTGCGCCTTGTTGCGGTAGCGGTCAGTCGCATCACAGGCGATGATGGGACGGAACACGGTCTGAATGCCGCCGATGCGCTCTACCGCGTCGCGCACCTTTTGCTCCTTGAGACGGCACTCCTCGGCGTAGGTGATGTGCCGCCACACACAGCCGCCGCATTTTCCGAAGGAGGGACAGTCGGGAGGGATCCTCGCGGGCGAGGGAGTGAGGATTTCTTCGATCCTGCCGAACGCGTAGGTCTTTTTGACCTTGAGGATCCGCACGCTGAGAACATCTCCCACGGCTGAACGCGGCACAAACACCGCTGCGCCTTCCTCTGTCCTTCCCACGCCGCTGCCCTCCGCCGTCGCCGAGTTGATTTGCAGTCTGATAATATCATTCTTCTTTATCATAATAGAATTCCTTTATAAATAGTATACTATATTCTATCACCCCCGACGTATTTTGGCAACCGATTTGATAAAAATTGATTTTGGGTATTTATTTTTCCGCCGTTTGGACTTATAATAAATATATGTTACTTAGAAACGGAGTGTTTGGTATGAATTACGACGAACTTTTGAATAAGATTAAACGCATCCATTTTATCGGCATCGGCGGCAGCGGTATGTGTCCGCTCGCGGAGATTCTCAGAAGCGAGGGCTTCGCCCTTTCCGGCTCCGACATGAACGAGGGCGAAACTCTCGACAGGATCAAGAGCTACGGGATCCCCGTGTACATGGGGCACGCGGCGGAGAACATTGAGGGCGCCGAGCTGGTCGTCTACTCCGCGGCGGTCAAGGAAACCAATCCCGAGAGAATGGCGGCAAAGGAGCAGGGTATCCCCTGCATTGAAAGAAGCGTCATGCTCGGCGTGGTGACAAGACGCTACAAGAGAAGCATCGCCGTGGCGGGTACCCACGGAAAAACCACCACCACCGCCATGCTTTCGCAGCTTTTGATCGGCAGCGGCTTTGATCCCTCCGCGATCATCGGCGGCAAGCTGCCCTTCATCGGCGGCAACAGCTATGTCGGTCAGAGCGATATCATCGTCTGTGAGGCGTGCGAGTATGTGGACACCTTCCTCGAGCTCAATCCCTTTATCTCCGTGATCCTCAATGTGGACGCGGATCATCTCGACTACTTCAAAAATCTCGACAACATCAAGAAATCCTTTAAGCAGTTTGCCGAGCAGACCACGGGTCTGCTGGTGATCAACGGCGACGACGAGAACACCCTCGATGCGGTCAAGGATGTGGATATCGAGAAAATCACCTTCGGCTTTGGGGAAAACTGTGACTACCGCGCGGTCAACATCAGCGCCGACAAAGGCGTGCATGAGCAGTATGACCTGCTGTACAAGGGCGAAAAGCTGACAAGCGTGAAGCTGATCGTTCCCGGCAAGCACAATGTCTACAACTCTCTCGCGGCGGCGGCGACCGCGCACTATCTCGGCGCGACCGCCAACGAGATCGCCGAGAATCTCCACAAATTCGGCGGCGTTCACCGCAGATTTGAGATCCTCGGCACCCCCTGCGGCATCACCGTGGCGGACGACTTCGCGCACCATCCCACAGAGCTGACCGCCACCCTCAACGCCGCGATGAGCATGGGCTTCAACAAGGTCTGGGCGGTGTTCCAGCCCCACACCTTCTCCCGTACCGCGATGCTGCTCGACGATTTCGCCGAGGCTCTGAAGATCCCCGACGCGGCGATCATCTCCGAGATCCTGCCCGTCCGCGAGACAAACACCTACAATATCTACTCACGCGATCTTGGTGCGAAGGTTCCCGGCTCCGTATGTCTGGACACCTTTGAGGAAATCACCGACTATGTCTGCAAAAACGCAAAGGAAGGCGACCTGATCCTCACCATGGGCGGCGGCAATGTCTATATGTGCGCCAACATGATCAAGAAGCAGCTCGACTACATGGAAGAAAATCAATAACGCTTTATGACAACAACGCCCTCTCGAGTGAGAGGGCGTTGTCTTGTTAAGGAGATTTATTCAGAAAAAGAGGTAAACGATAGTTGTCTTTACCAGCCGAAGAGCTGGTTCCAGAGGTCGTCATTGGACTGGCGCTGACGGGAATTATCCGAACCGCCTGAGCTGTTGTTATTGTTGAGCTTCGCCGAGGGTTTGTACTCGGCGAGCGTCAGGCTGAGATCGGTCGTCTTGCCGCTGCGCGATACGGTGATGGTCACGGTATCGCCCACCTTATTGTTCTCCAGCATCTTGCTGATATCCTTGGAGGAGGAAACCGCGCTGCCGTTGACGGCGGTGATCAGGTCTCCGCGGCGGAAGCCCGCTGCCTCCGCATTGGAACCGGTCTGCACGGAAAGCACATAGCAGCCGAGCTGGTTGACGCCGTAATAGAAGGCGGTGTCGTTGGAGTTGATATCGACAAACTCCATGCCCATGTCGATCTTGCCGGTGACATAGCCGTAGTTCTGGAGATCCTTGATGGTATCGAGAACGTTATTGACGGGAATCGCGAAGGCGATGCCCTCTACCTCGGTGGCGCTGTCCTTGGCGTTGACAATGCCGACAAGCTCGCCGTTGGCGTTGAAGAGACCGCCGCCGGAGTTGCCGGGACTGATCTGCGCGTTGGTCTGAAGGAGGGTCATGTTCTTGTCCTCGATCGTTACCTCACGGGCAAGCGCGGAAATGATACCGTCGGTCACGGTGCCGCCCAGTGTGCCGAGCGGGTTGCCGATGGCGACAACGTAATCGCCAACCGCGAGGGAGGAGCTGTCTCCGAAGGTCGCGGGGGTAAGACCCTCGGCGTCGATCTTCAGGAGCGCGATATCGTTGTCCTCGTCGCTGCCGATCAGGGTAGCGTCGTAGCTGGTCGTGCCGTCGCGGAGCGTTACCTTGATGGTGTTCGCGCCGTCGATGACGTGATGGTTGGTGACAATGTAGCCGTCCTGCGAGATGATGACGCCCGAGCCTGCGCCCTGGGTGACATACTGACGGGCGAAGCTGCCTGTCACGATGCCCTCGGTGGCGATTTCAACCACGCTGTCGGCTGTCTTTTTGACGATATCCGAGGTGGTGGACGCTGTGCTCGAGGAAGCGTTTGTCACGCCGCCCGAGCTGACCTGATTGATCGTCACATTGCCCGCGGTGGTGGTATTCATGTTCTTGGCGAGATAGCCGCCGCCGAAGCCGAGCGCCGCTGAACCGAGCATGGTGATCGCGAGCATCGCCGCGATAAAGCCGCGGGACGCGGGTTTCTTCTCCTTCTTTACCCTCTTGGCGCGCTTCACAGGCTGCGCTGTCTGCTGCTGCGGCGCCGTGTAGCGCGGTGTGGAAGCGTAGCTCTGATAGCCGCTCTGACGGTATCCGCCGTAGGGATTGGACTGCTGCGGCTGATAGCCGTAGGAGCTTTGACTGCCGGGAGCGGAATAGGCGCTGTCATAATTGTTGGGATTGTGAGAAGCGTCGCTGTTTCTGCCGTTGACATAGGAGTAATGGTACTCGCTGTCGGTTCCGCTGGCGCTCTCGGCGCTGCCGCGGTCGGCGTTCCACTCATAAGAGCCCTCGTCCGACACCTCGGAAGGGGCAGCGGTTTCCTCGATGTATTCCTCCTTCGCTTCTGTTTCGGGAGTCTCGGGGACGGGTTCTCCACTTGTATTTTCAAACGGATTGTTTTGATTCTTGAAATAATCAGCCATAATAATAACCTCCATATTCTTGGGCAGCGGATGCGAAATCCCTTGCGGTTTTCGTATCGCGCTGTTGTTTTTGATGTTGTCATTATGATAATGCCCAAAAGTGAAAACTGTATGAAATCAGCTTGAAAAAACACGGTGATTTTCAGGTTTTTTTGTGATGGTATTCTGTCAAAAAGAAAACAAGGCGGAGAACCGCCTTGTCTATTCCGTCACTGATTCTGTTTGCTGTGCCTTCTTTGCCTTGTCCGCCTTGGCAACGATCTCCACGATCCGCTTGTTCACCTTCACCCCGTCGAATTTCTTTTTGAAGGAAACCCTGCCGATGAACCTTCTGCCGCAGTTCTTGCAGCAGAACTCCGCGGAAAAGCTCTTGTTGTGGAGCCTCCACTTTTTCACGCGGCGCACAGGCTTTCCGCATTTGTCGCAGCGGAAACGAAGGTCGCCCCTGCTGATGTCGGGGGAGTTGATGTCGGTGATAAAGTAGTTTTTGAAGTTCATGCGGTCGTAGAACACCTCTTCGTCCGCGCGCAGCACACACTCTGACAGCGGCATCCTGTCAGCCACCGCCGTCAGGCATTTCTGGCTCAGGTACGCGTCGGCATAGGCGCGGTGCTGCTCCTCCTCGGAAAAGCTGAGCCCCAGCATCGCCGCGCAGGCGCCGAGTCCCATCTGGTTGCCCTCGTCGTAGCAGTCGAGCGCCTTCATGCAGTATTCCTGCAAATCACAATAGGACGTGAGGAACGGGATGTGATAATCTCCCGTGTAGTAGGTGTAGTTCTCAAAAAGAGCGTGGATGTCGGAGGTGCCCCACGTCAGGAGGGTGCTGTCTCCGAGGAACTCCGAAAACCGCTCCGCCGCCGTCAGAAACCCGACGCCCTTTTCTTTTAATTCCTGTATGGAAATTTTCGTGAGCTGCTTGACCTTGCCGTTCAGCCTTTTGCCGATCTTCGGCTTTACCATCACCGAGAAGGTGTCGGTGATCTCATAATTCTCATCGAGCCTGACCGCGCCGAACTCGATGATCTCATTGACAAATTTACGTAGCTTTTTGGAAAACGACGCGTTCCACTCCAAATCCAATATTACATAACTCATTTCTTGCGGAACGCCTGCTTCATTCTCTGCTCCTTGGAAAGAATACGCTTTCTCATGCGGATGCTTTCGGGAGTGACCTCCACCAGCTCGTCGTCCGCGATGAACTCGAGACACTGCTCGAGGGACATGATGGTAGGCGGCGTGAGCTTGAGCGCGTCGTCGGAGCCGGACGCGCGGGTGTTGGTGATGTGCTTCTTCTTACAGACGTTGACGGTGATATCCTCGGACTTGGGGCTGACGCCGACGATCATTCCCTCATAGACGGGAACGCCCGCGCCGATGAAGAGACGGCCTCTCTCCTGTGCCGCGTAGAGTCCGTAGGTGACGGTCTCGCCCGTCTCGAACGCGATCAGCGAACCCTGGTGACGGGTGACGATCTCACCCTTCCACGGCTCGTAGCCGTCGAATACGTGGTTCATAATACCGTTGCCGTTGGTGTCGGTGAGGAACTCGGGGCGGTAGCCCATCAGTCCGCGCGCGGGAATGCGGAACTCGATATGGGTGACGCCGCCGTCGCGGGTGCCCATGTTGATCAGCTCCGCCTTGCGCGAGCCTAATTTCTCCATGACCGCGCCGACATAGCTGTCGGGAACCTCGACGATCAAAAATTCCATCGGCTCGCAGAGCTTGCCGTCAATGGTCTTGGTGATGACCTCGGGACGGGATACCTGGAACTCAAAGTTCTGGCGGCGCATGGTTTCAATTAATATGGAAAGGTGGAGCTCGCCTCTGCCCGATACCTTGAAGGTGTCGGCGCTGTCGGTTTCCTCCACACGGAGGGCAATATTGGTTTCGATCTCGCGGAAAAGCCTGTCGCGGATATTGCGCGAGGTGACGTACTTGCCCTCTCTGCCCGCGAAGGGGGAATTGTTGACGATAAAGTTCATGGTGACGGTCGGCTCGTCGATCTTCACGAAGGGCAGCGCCTCCACGCAGTCATTGGAGCAGATGGTCTCGCCGATGTTGATCTCCTGAATGCCGCTGACGCAGACGATGTCGCCGAGCTTCGCCTCTTCGCACTCGACTCTCTTGAGTCCCTCGAACTGATAGAGCTTGCCGATCCTCACCACCTTGGTGGTGCCGTCGGTGTGGCAGATGGTCACGCTCTGACCGTTTTTCACGGCGCCCCTCTCTACGCGGCCAACGCCGATCCTGCCGATAAAGTTATCGGCGTCGATATTGGAGATCAGGATTTGCAGACCCGCGTCCGGTTCTCCCTCGGGAGCGGGGATCTCGCGGACGATTGCCTCAAACAGGGGCTTCATATCCTCTCCCGGCTCGTTGTAATCCTCGCTCGCGTAGCCGTCGCGCGCGGAGGCGTAGATCACGGGGAATTCTATCTGGTCGTCGTCGGCGCCCAGCTCGATGAAGAGGTCGAGCACCTCGTCCACTACCTCATCGGGACGCGCGCCGGGGCGGTCGATCTTATTGAGGACCACCAGCGGCTTTTTGCCGAGCGCCAGCGCCTTCTTGAGCACGAAGCGCGTCTGGGGCATACAGCCCTCAAAGGCGTCCACCAGCAGCACGACGCCGTCTACCATCTGAAGGATACGCTCGACCTCGCCGCCGAAATCAGCATGGCCGGGGGTATCGACAATATTGATCTTGATGCCGTTGTATGTCACCGAGGTGGGCTTGGAAAGGATCGTGATGCCGCGCTCACGCTCCAGGTCGTTGGAATCCATCACGCGCTCCTCGACAGCCTCGTTGGCGCGGAAAATGCCGCTCTGTCTCAGCAGCTGGTCGACCAGCGTGGTCTTGCCGTGGTCGACGTGCGCAATAATCGCGATGTTTCTTAAATCTTCTCTTATACTCATGCTGATTACTCCATTTTTCGATATATAATACGGAATAATTATACCACCCGTGCAGTAGGAATTCAACTAAAAAAATCCATCACCTTTTGTACAATACAGAATACTTTTTTGCTACAATTCCCCAATGCCACCCGAAAAAGCGGCTTTTTATGCAAGAAAAGGAATTTTTCCTTTACAAGAACCGCGGATTGTTATATAATGAATGCAGTGTTTAAAATGGAAATAATAGTATTTTTTCATTTTGACAAATCCACTCTACACGGAGGTATCACTATGGGCTTAACAATTGCACAGAAAATTATTCAGGCGCATCTGGTGAGCGGCGAGATGAAGGTCGGCAGCGACATCGGTCTGAGAATCGACCAGACCCTCACCCAGGACGCGACAGGCACGATGGCTTACATCGAGTACGAGGCGATGGGCATTCCCAGAGTCAAGACCGAAAAGAGCGTTGCCTACATTGACCACAATACACTGCAGACAGGCTTTGAGAACGCCGACGACCACAGATTTATCCAGTCGGTGTGCAAGAAGCACGGTATCTATTTCTCCCGTCCCGGCAACGGCATCTGCCACCAGGTACACCTTGAGCGCTTCGGCAAGCCCGGCAAGACTTTGATCGGCTCCGACAGCCACACCCCCACCGGCGGCGGTATCGGTATGCTCGCGATCGGCGCGGGCGGTCTTGACGTCGCGGTCGCGATGGGCGGCGGCGCATACTACATCACCATGCCCAAGATGGTAAGGGTCAACCTGACCGGCAAGCTCTCTCCCTGGGTTTCCGCGAAGGACATCATCCTCGCGGTGCTCAAGGTCATGAGCGTCAAGGGCGGCGTCGGCAAGATTGTCGAGTACGGCGGCGAGGGCGTCAAGACCCTCACGGTTCCCGAGAGAGCCACCATCACCAACATGGGCGCGGAGCTGGGCGCTACCACCTCCGTCTTCCCCTCCGATGAAATCACAAAGGCGTTCCTCAAGGCACAGGACCGCGGGGAGGATTACACCGAGCTGAGCGCGGACGCTGACGCGGTTTACGACGAGGTCATTGAGATCAACCTCAGCGAGCTCGAGCCGCTGGCGGCGTGCCCCCACTCCCCCGACAACATCAAGACCATCAAAGAGCTGGAGGGCAAGACCGTCGATCAGGTTTGTATCGGCTCCTGCACCAACTCCAGCTATCTCGATATGATGCGCGTGGCGCACATTCTCAAGGGCAAAAAGGTTGCGGACAACGTCTCCCTCGCCATCGCGCCCGGCAGCAAGCAGGTATTCAATATGCTTGCCCTCAACGGCGCGCTGGGCGACATGATCGCGGCGGGCGCGAGAATTCTCGAGAGCGCCTGCGGTCCCTGCATCGGTATGGGCCAGTCCCCCAACAGCAAGGGCGTTTCCCTGAGAACCTTCAACCGCAACTTTGAGGGAAGAAGCGGCACAGCCGACGGACAGATCTACCTCGTTTCTCCCGAGACCGCCGCGGTTTCCGCTCTCAAGGGCGTTTTCACCGACCCGAGATGCCTCGGCGAGGCGGCTGACATCGAGCTGCCCGAGAAGTTCCTCATCAACGACAATATGGTTATCGATCCCGCCCCCGTGGAGGAGATGGACAGCGTCGAGATCCTCAGAGGTCCCAACATCAAGGAATATCCCGCGACAAGTCCTCTCGCTGACGCGATCGAAGCCTCCTGCTCCCTCAAGGTCGGCGACAATATCACCACCGATCACATCATGCCCGCGGGCGCCAAGATCCTCCCCCTGCGCTCCAATATTCCGAAAATCTCCGAGCACTGCTTCACCGTATGTGACAAGGAGTTCCCAGCCAGAGCCAAGATGCTCGGCAAGAGCATCATCGTCGGCGGCGAAAACTACGGTCAGGGCTCGTCCCGTGAGCACGCCGCTCTCGCGCCCCTCTTCCTCGGCGTGAAGGCGGTTCTCGTGAAGAGCTTCGCGAGAATCCACAAGAGCAACCTGATCAACGCGGGTATCCTCCCCCTCACCTTCAAGGACGCGGCGGACTACGACAAGATCAAGCTCGGCGATATGCTCGCCCTCCCCGACGTCAAGAAGGAAATTGCCGCGGGCGGCGACGTCACCGTCGTCAACCAGACCACAGGCGCGACCTTCAAGGCAGACTGCGATCTTTCCGACCGCACCAGAGCGATCATCCTCGCGGGCGGACTGCTTGACTATACAAAGGAGAACAGCTGATGGAAAAGATTAAAATGATTACGCCGCTCGTTGAGATGGACGGCGACGAAATGACCAGAATCATCTGGCAGGAAATCAAGGATATCCTGATCACTCCCTACGTTGACCTCAAAACCGAGTACTATGACCTCGGTCTGGTCCACAGAAACGAGACCGACGACCAGGTCACCATCGATTCCGCCATGGCGACCAAGAAATACGGCGTCGCGGTCAAGTGCGCGACCATCACTCCCAACGCGGCGAGAATGCCCGAATACAACCTCAAGAGTATGTGGAAATCCCCCAACGGCACCATCAGAGCGATTCTGGACGGCACCGTCTTCAGAAGTCCCATCCTCGTGAAGGGCGTTACCCCCTACATTCCCACCTGGACAAAGCCCATCTGCATCGCGCGTCACGCCTACGGCGACGTCTACAAAAACACGGAGATGCGCGTGGAGGGCGGCAGCAAGGCGGAGCTTTGCGTCACCAAGCCCGACGGCACCGAGGAGAGAAGCCTGATCTTCGACTTCAAATCCGACGGCGTGATCCAGGGTATGCACAACATCGACAAGAGCATCTCCTCCTTCGCGCGTTCCTGCTTTAACTACGCGCTCGACCAGAAGCTCGACGTCTGGTTCGCCACAAAGGACACCATCAGCAAGACCTATGATCACCGCTTCAAGGATATCTTCGCGGAGATCTTTGAGAACGAGTACAAGGACAAGTTCGCAGACGCGGGCATCGAGTACTTCTACACCCTGATCGACGACGCTGTCGCGCGTGTTATCAGAAGCAACGGCGGCTATATGTGGGCGTGCAAAAACTACGACGGCGACGTGATGAGCGACATGATCGCCACCGCGTTCGGCTCCCTCGCGATGATGACCAGCGTTCTGGTATCTCCCGACGGTATCTACGAGTTTGAGGCGGCACACGGCACCGTTCAGCGCCACTACTACAAGTACCTCAAGGGCGAGGAGACCTCCACCAACTCCGTCGCGACCCTCTTCGCGTGGACAGGCGCGCTCAGAAAGCGCGGCGAGCTCGACAAGCTGCCTGACCTGATGGCATTTGCCGACAAGCTCGAGGCCGCCACCATTCAGACCATTGAGGACGGTATTATGACGGGCGACCTCTATCTGATTTCCTCCCTGGAAAACAAGACCAAGGTCAACACCGAGGAATTCCTGCAGGCTGTCAACGAGCGTCTGGCGGCTTCCCTGTAACCTTTCAATTCATCGGCAAAGGAGAATGAGTGCGTAATGTCGAAAAGTGACAGGATATCTATGTCGGTCATCAGACGTTTGCCGAGATATTACCGCTTTTTATCTGAGCTTGACGAGCAGCACGTGGAGCGGATTTCCTCCACCAACCTCGCGCAGATCATGAATGTGACCGCTTCTCAGGTGCGGCAGGATCTCAACTGCTTCGGCGGCTTCGGTCAGCAGGGCTACGGCTACAGTGTGCGGCAGCTCAAGGAGGAGATCAAAAAGATCCTCGGACTGAACAACGGCTATCAGGCGATCCTGATCGGCGCCGGAAACTTCGGCTCCGCTCTGGCAAACCACCTTTCCTTTGAGAAGCTGGGCTTCGAACTGATCGCCTGCTTTGACAGGGACGAGAACAAGGTCGGACTGCCGATCGGCGACATGACCATCCGCCCTGACAGTGAACTGGAGGAGTTTTGCCGTGATCACAGAACCGACACCGCGATCCTCTGCATTCCAAAGGACGCGGTCGAGCCTGTGCTGGATCAGCTCTATTCCCTCGGTATCAGGAGCTTCTGGAATTTCAGCCACTATGACATCACCCGGAAATACAGCGACGCGGTTGTCGAAAACGTCCATCTGAGCGATATGCTGATGACGCTTTGCTATAAAATGAACAACCTCAATTAATAGGAGCAACACGATGAGGCGACTGTTTGGTACTATCGGATTAACCTATCTGTCCGTACTGACGGTCGCCTTTTATTTGTATTGCGACGCCGTTTTGATCGCGCTTCTCGCGCTGACGATCCTGTCTGTCATCGCAGGAACCGGGATGGCGTTCTTCCGCCGGAAATACGCCTGGACTGTTCTTCTGGCCGGAGCGGCGGGATTTGCCGCCGTCGCCGCTTTATTTCTCTTTCAGAATATTTACTACCTGCCTCTGCTTGATAAATATTCTGAAAAAGAAATAACCTTTCAGGGATATGTCTGCGACGAAATTGAACTGACACAAAACACCCTCATTATCCCGCTTCAGACCGAAACCGTTGACGGAAGAGAGGAATGCATAAAGCTTTACCTCACGATGTACTCCGACTCGGAGGTTTCCTCCTTTGACTGCGTGGAGGGGCGGGTGACGCTGCAAACAAACACCAATCAAAACCTCATCAGCAAAGGGTATTATTTCACCGCCTCTCAGGACAAGACCTCTTCTCTCAGCGCGACGGGACAGAAAAAGTTTTCTCTCTATCAATATGCCGTCGGCGCACGAAAGGAAATCCGAAAAGCGCTCGACGATCTACTCCCCCGCAACAGCGCGTCCCTCTGCAAAGCGATTCTCCTTGGCGACAAGTACGCGCTGAGCAAAAGCGCGCGTCATGACTTCGCGCGGACGGGTACCACCTTCCTGATTGTGGTCTCGGGAATGCATCTCTCGATTCTCTGCGGCTTCATTGCCTTTCTTCTGAAGCTCATGCGTGTAAAAAGGCTGTTCCGCGCCGCTGCCGTTGCTGCCATTGTGATCGGATTTGTCTTTCTGACAGGCTTTTCACGTTCCGTGATACGGGCAGGCATTATGACGGTCATCGCCTGCGGCGGTATGGTCATACACCGAAAAAGCGACAGCCTCAATTCAATGGGCGTTGCCGCGCTGGCGCTCTCTGTTTTCAATCCCTTCGTTGTCGGCGATTTGGGTGTCATCATGTCCTTCACCGCGACGCTCGGTATCGTGCTCTGGGCTAACCATCTCTTTTCCTTCTGCGTCAGACTTTTCAGGCTCCAACGACTCCGACCCAAGTGGCTTCAGGTGCCCTTCCGCTTTGTGTTCAGTCTCATTTCCGTATCCGTGTCCGCCGCCCTTTGGATGATTCCCGTTGCCGTTATCTTTTTTCAGAAAGTTACTCCGCTGGTTACGATCGTGTCAGTCCTCACGGAACCGCTTACCGCCCTTATTCTGATCTTCACTCT
>ONSE01000131.1 GCA_900320415.1 uncultured Eubacteriales bacterium | reverse complement strand
GGGTGATCACCTCCGAGGCAAGAGCGAAGCACGAAAGCGCGGGCGAGAGGCTCAGGGCGGCGGTGAAATCAGAAATCAGAAAAAAGGCGTCTGCGAGAATGAAATTTGTCGACGCCCTGAAAAGAGCAGTGAAAAACGTTGCGGCAACCGTCAGCGAATGGCTCCGCGTTATCGGTCTTTCATTCTGATGACGCAAAACAGCGCGGGGAGAGACTCGGCGCTGTTTTTTTTGCGCTCTGTCACACGAAATGGCAAGAAAACACGGTTGAATACAGGTAAGTATATATTTTATCCAAAAATTGCACATTCCGACAGGGTCAATTTGGGGTTGACAGATTTGTGTAAAATGATATAATAGAGTGAGATATTGATGATGGGTTAATCTGTGCGGCGAAAAACCGCTTTTTTTGAGTGAAAAAGGGTAAAGATATGTATCGTAAATTCTGGAAACGCGCCATTGACATTACGCTGTCAGTATTGGCAATTATTGTTCTGAGCTGGCTCTATCTGATTACAGCCCTGCTCATAAAGCTGACCTCAAAGGGTCCCGTCCTGTTCAAGCAGGAGAGGATCGGAAAGGACGGCAAGGTATTTAAAGTTCTCAAATTCCGCTCGATGAGGGTCGGCGCGGAAAAGTCGGGCGTCTACTCCGACAAAAAGGATCCCCGCGTTACGCCTGTCGGCCGCTTCATCCGCGCGACCAGCATCGATGAGCTGCCGCAGCTGTTCAATATTCTCAAGGGCGACATGGCGCTGATCGGTCCCCGCCCTCCGCTTACCTATCACCCCTGGAAGTGGGAGGAATACAGCGACTTCCAGAGGCGTATGTTCGAGGTCACGCCCGGCATTACGGGCTGGGCGCAGGTCAACGGAAGAAAAGACGTGGAATGGAACAGGCGTATCGAGCTGAACGTCTGGTATGTTGACCATCTGTCCTTCGGGCTGGACTTCAAGATCTTCTGGCTCACGATCTTCAAAATACTGACAAACGCAGACAATGAGAACAAAGGCGAGACTGTAAAAGTGAAGGAGAATGGAAATGGCATTTAGGAACAAGAAGAAGGCGGCGCAGGAGCCTGCCGCAGAGAAGCCCGCAAAAAAGCCAACCCCCGCATTTCTCAGAGAGGATTACCCGTATCAGGCGGTCGGAGAAGCCATCACCGACATGAGTATGGTCCGGGACGGCGTGATTTACGAGATCAAGTGCCACGAGTGTGAGATGAGCATCCGCTCTCAGGGACAGAACATCAGAAGCACCTACGAGAGAATGAAAAACAGCGGCTGCATCGGCTGCGGAAACAAAAACCTGGTCGTCAAGAGAGTGGATATGTCAAAGGAGCCGCAGTCCGCGGAGGCCAAGGACAGCACCGCGGGAGTGTAGTCCCATGTCGCTGAAGTTAATGTATATCACCAACCGGCCCGACATCGCGCAGATCGCCGAGTCGTCCGGTGTTGACAGGATATTTGTCGATATGGAGTACATCGGCAAGTCTGACCGCCAGGGCGGTCTGGATTCGGTGCAGAACCACCACACGGTCGCGGATGTCCGCGCGATGAAGCAGGCGGTGGAGTCCGCCGAGGTGCTTGTGCGCGTGAACCCCATCCATGAGGCGTCCGATTCCTATTCGTCCTCCCAACAGGAGATCGACGACGTGATCAGAGCGGGCGCCGATATTGTCATGCTGCCGTTTATCACGGATGTGTCGCAGGTGCGGGATTTTCTGCGCTACGTCGGCGGCAGGGCAAAAACCATGCCCCTGATCGAAACACCGCAGTCCGTTGAGGCGATCGATGAGATCCTCGCGCTTGACGGCATTGATGAAATCTATATCGGACTCAACGACCTGAGTCTGGGCTACCACAAAAAGTTCATGTTTGAGCTGCTTGCCGACGGCACCGTGGAACAGCTGTGCCTCAAGTGCAAGCTGCGTCATATTCCTTACGGCTTCGGCGGTATCGCTTCGCTCGGCAAGGGAATGCTCCCCAGCGAGTATGTCATCCGCGAACACTACCGCCTCGGCTCGTCCTGCGCCATTTTGTCGCGGTCTTTCTGTAATGTTGACAAGGTGCAGCATATCGGCGTCATCAGCTCGACCTTCATCGACGGCGTTAAGGCCATCCGCACCCTGGAGCAGGAGTGCGAAAGCAAGATCAGCTACTTCAGAACAAACGAAAGGGCTGTCGCCGAGCGTGTGCAGCTCATCTGCGAGGGTTAGGATGAG
>ONSE01000014.1 GCA_900320415.1 uncultured Eubacteriales bacterium | reverse complement strand
GCCGCCGCCGAAGCAGTCCTTGTTCTCCTTTTTGGTGGGGAGATCGGAACCGCCCGAGGCAAAGCCGTAGCTGACCTTTGAAACAGGGATGATCAGCGTGCCGTCGGCAGCGGTGATCGGTGTGCCGACGATGGTGTTAACGTCAATCATCTCCTTGATTTTCTCCATGGTGATGTTCATTAAGCTGCCAATGGGATGTTCCATATCGCATTCTCCTTTATTCACAAGTTCATTGTTTTCCTTTATCAGCTCGTCCAGACCCTCTGTCTTGCCGCGGCGCAGCGCCCACAGCACCTTGAGGATCCTGAAGCCGTGCTTGAACACCAGCTTCACGACCCAAAACACGCGGATGCTCACCCGGATATCCGCGAAATACACCGACTCCGCGCCCTCGTCAAAGTTGGGCGCGATGTCGACGCCGTAGTGACGGCACTTGGCGACGTCCGCAAGGATGCTGACCGCAGGATAGACCGAAAGACAGAAATAACCGTATTTCACCGCCGTATCGTCCGCGTTTTCGCCCGCATAGGTAATGCTGATCTGCATATTCCTGATGACCAGATGGCGGAAGAAATCCTTCAGAATGCCCGCCGCGAGGACTGCCAGCTGACGAATCAGATCAACCAGCCACTCAAAACCCTTTTCCTTGAGCAGGCTCGGCTTCTTTTCCTCTTTTTTCTCTTCCTTTTTTTCGGGAGCGGGCTTTTTCTTCTTTTTCTTTTCCTTTTTCGGCTTCTTCGGCTTGGGCGGATAGAGTCTGACGGTGATAAAACCGATTTTCAGCTCCGCGAGGAAATCCCCGCTGTACTGCGCCCTCACCCCCACGGGTATCAGCAGGATCAGCACGATGACGAGGATTATTCCGATTAAGATGTTAAGCCACAGCAAAATAACCCTCCGTTTGCTTTTTTATTCCGAGGTCTCCTGCGGCGCTTCGCTTTCCTGCTGTCCGCCGTCCTCCTTCGGCTCCTCCTCGGGAAGCGGCGGCAGATCGTCGAGACTCTCGAGATTGAAGCAGCGCAGGAAATTTTCCGTCGTTCCGTAGAGCAGCGGTCTGCCAGGCAGCTCCAGCCTGCCCTTTTCCTCGATCAGTCCCTTGGTGGTCAGGCTGCCGATGACGCCGCTGCAGTCAACGCCCCTCACCTGCTCCACAAACGCCTTGGTGACGGGCTGGTTATACGCCACCACTGCCAGAACCTCCAGCGCCGCCTGCGAGAGCGGCGTATTGCGGCGCAAATCCATCACAACGCGGATCTGCGGCGCGTATTCCTTCACGGACACCATCTGATAGGCAGTGTCCAGCTTTATGATTGTTATTCCCCTTTCGGCCGCCTGATACTCACCCATCAGCTCATCAGCAAGCGAAATTGCCTGTTTTTCGCTGATTTCGAGCGCCTGCGCCAGCCTTGACGCCTCCACTGAGGCGCCGCTCGCGAACAGAATCGCCTCGATCGCGGCCTTGCGGTTGATTTCACTCATTCTCTTCCTGATCCCTTTCCAGCATCCTTACGACGGCGTTTTCACCCTCGCCCTCGATGCGAATGCGCTTTCCCTTGACAAGCTCCAGCGTTGCCAAAAAGGTTGCCACCAGCTCGCTTCTTCCCTCGCAGGCCTCAAATATCTCGTGGTACTCCAGACGCCTTCCGTGGCGCAGACGGCGCATGAGATGGATGATCCTGCTGTTGACGGAGACGATCTTGCGGGCGACGATGCCCGAAAACGCCTGCTCCGAGGGCGGCAGCCGGCGCTTTCCCCTTCCCACCGCGCTGATATAGCCCTTCACGATGTCGCCGCTCGGATGGGAGCGGGTGTAGGTCATGTCGTACTCCACCGGGGACGCGTCCTTGCAGTAGGTGTCAAAGTCGTAAATCGTGCCGAGCTTTGCCGCGATCTCACGGCACACGGCATATTCGAGGAGCTGTCCCGTCAGCTCCTTTTTCAGTTCCTCCGCCTCCTCCTCGTATTTCGGGAGAAGCATGACGGATTTGATATACACAAGTCTGGACGCCATCGTGAGAAACTCCGAGGCAATGTCCATCCGGTTTTCCCGCATTTTTCCGATCTGCTCCATGTACTGATCCAGCAGGTCGGAAATCTGAATATCGTAGATGTCGATTTTGTTCTTCGATATCAGCGAAAGCAGCAAGTCCAGAGGTCCCTCAAATACGTCCAGCTTGTATTGCAGCTGTGTTTCCATGCCGCCTCCGCTCAAAGGGCGCCGTAAAGCATTGTAAACGGCACCGTGGTGACGCCGAAGAGCTGGAACGGCAGGGCGGAAAGCTGATAGACGCCGTACATCACCCAGGTGGAAAGGTAGCTCAGCAGTCTGCTGAGGGGGCCTGTCCAGAGAAGCACAAAGATCGCCGCGAAGAATACCATCTGGTAGCGGTACAGGAACTCCACCGCCCTGTCGGGCAGGAAGGTAAACATCACCTTTGAGCCGTCGAGCGGCGGAATGGGCAGCAGGTTGAACACCGCAAGCTGCACATTCACAGAGGCGTAGAAGGTCAGAAACGTCAGGATCCAACTGCCGAATCCATCTGTGAGAAAAGTTGGCGAAATCGCCCAGAGAATCTGGAACACCAGATATCCCGCGAATGCAGCGACAAGGTTGGAAACCGGTCCCATCAGCGCCGTGATCGCCATGCCGGCCTTCGGGTTCCTGAAGTAGCGCGAGTCAACGGGAACGGGCTTTGCCCAGCCAAAACCGAACAGAAGCATAAACACCGCTCCGATGGGGTCGATGTGGCTGAGAGGATTGAGCGACAGCCTGCCGCGCTGTTTGATGCCCCTGTCGCCGAGAAGATACGCCGTCTGCGCGTGCGCCCACTCGTGAAACGGGAGAATCAGAAAAATAATCAGCAGCACCGCGAAAATCTGCGCGATGATGGATGAAACACTGAAATGTCCGCTTAAAAGTTGAGAAAGCATACAAGCCTCCATGTTACATTGATAATCATATTATATTATACAATACCGACTATAAAAATACAAGTGAAAAAATCAAGTTAAGAAATTTTTGAAAAACCCTTGCTTTTTTTCTCGTTTTCTGTTATTATAACAAAGTTAGAAATAGAATTCGATTTTCACTAAGGAGGTGCAGACGCATGGCAAAATGTGAATTCTGCGGTAAGGATGTAAAGTTTGGTATCAAGGTATCCCACTCACACAGACGTT
>ONSE01000098.1 GCA_900320415.1 uncultured Eubacteriales bacterium | reverse complement strand
ATATATTTTATAATCGGGGTTCAGCTTTTTGATTAAAAGCGGAAGCCTGAAAATATCTTCAAATCTGTGATACGCTGAGAAATTTAGCTTTGGCTTAAAGTTTTTCAGCGTATTTTTTGCGCCTATAAGCGTTTCAAAGTCCGCTCCCTCAACGTCCGCCTTTATATATGTTGCCGCCGCGCCGCACAAAATCGTATCAACCGCCGCGACCTGAGTCTGTACGCCTTCGTCCGAAATCGCGCTGTTGCGGCCTGCCTTGTTGTTAAATGTAATTATTGTGTTGTGACTGTACGCGCCGAGCTGCCAAAGCTCGGTATTTTTCATTTCCATGCAGTGATCGCTGAGCTTTTTGAAGTTCTTACCGTTCGGTTCAAGAGCCACGATCTTGCGGTAGCTGCCGCCGCTGTAGCTCAAAAACTCGTCGATTGTGTCGCCGTTGTACGCGCCCAAATCCACGTATAGCTCGTTATTGCCTAACCTTAAAATATTACCGAACGCCTCGTCCTTATCGGTCGTTATTTCATCGAGCAGTCCGATTTCACCCGTCAGATAAAACTTTATTACGTTTTCATACACGCGTCGGGACAAATCGTCCTCCAAAGTATCGTATGCCGCCTCTATTCCCTCGCGGTATTTTTCAATAAAGCCGCGGTCAAACAGTATATCGCCGAAAACCGGAACGCTCGGAACAAGCGTCCGGTGCTTTTGAGCCACTTCTTTTATATGCGCCATAACGTCCGGGAGCTGACTTGCGAAACAGAGCGCGATTACAAAATCACCGAATTCCTGCTCGAGCTCGCTGAGCTTCTTCACACGGAAGCCGTGAAAGCTCTGACCGCGTACAAAATCGTCGCTCGCCATTACACCCGACGCCTCTATTCCGTATTTTTCAAACGCCGCAAGCACCTTATCGGCTCCGTCGCCCATTCCGTAGAGCACTACGGGCTTTCCGCAGGTTTTCAGTCTTTCCCAGACAGACTGCGTATTTTCAAGCAATTCCAACATATTTCCTCCGTAATTACCTGCTCGTTTTTTGAGTATAAAAAACGCCCACCCTATTGGGTGGACACTTTATAGGTGTTGGCATCTCCCTATTTTTCCGGGCCGTCTCCAGCCAAGTATTTTCGGCACCACTGAGCTTAACTTCTGTGTTCGGTATGGGAACAGGTGGACCCTCAGCGTCATCGACACCAACTATATTCCGTCATCTCTCGACAACAACAGGTATTATATCACACCAAGGACGGTTTGTCAACTGTTTTTTATTTTTTTGACGACAATTCATCATATGTTGCTTCCGCTTCTTCTTTCTTGCGGAAAATGAAGAGTTTGCTGAAGATGTAGTTCAGTACCACAACCAAAATACTGGTGATGATCTTCCAAATCATGTTGATGATGTTGTTCTCCGTTCCGAAAATCAGAGCCGCGACATACAGAATACCTGTCTCCATCAGCAGGGTCAGCAATCTCGCGGAAACAAACGTCCAGAGCTCATGCCAGAGGGTTTTCCTGTCAAAGGACTTGCTGTTGAACACCCACAGCTTGTTGGTGATGAAGGCAAACGCCACCGCAAACACCCACGCGATCACATTGGAAATAACAATGTTCATCTCGTCGTTCATGCCGGTGCCCTTGAACAGCAGCATGGCGAGGTAATAGACGATCCAGTTCACGATCGTCGTACACACGCCGAAAAACAGGTAGGACACGATATCCCAGTGCTCCTTCACCAGCGCAACTATTTTCTTCATATCATCAGCCCTTTCGACATTTTACAAAACAGTTAAAGGATATCACATTTGAGCCGCCTTGTCAATTGCCAAAAACAGCGCGGTTCCCTCTTTGGAAAGGAACCGCGGCAATGTAAACAGACAATTATTCCTCAGGCTCTCTGTCGAGCATACACTCAACCAGCACCGCCTTCTGTGCGTGGAGACGGTTCTCCGCCTCCTCAAAAATCTCGGCAGCGTGCGCCTCAAACACCTCGGCGGTGATCTCCTCGCCGCGGTGCGCGGGCAGGCAGTGGAGCACCATGCAGTCCTCGCTGGCAACGGTGAGCAGGTCGTCGTTGATCTGATAGCCCGCAAACGCCGCCTCGCGGATTTTCTTCTCCTCTTCCTGACCCATGGAAGCCCATACATCAGTGACAAGGACGTCAGCGTCCTTTGCCGCCTCCTTGAGGTCGGTGACGATCTCAAACTTGTCGCCGTACTTTTTGCCGAACTCCAGAATGTGCTCGGGCGGCATATAGTCAGCGGGGCAGGCGGCGGAGAAGCGCATACCTGTGCTCAGCGCGCCGACGATCAGGGAATTCATCATATTGTTGCCGTCGCCTATGAAGCACATTTTCAGTCCCTCGAGCTTGCCCTTGAACTCACGGATGGTCATCAGGTCGGCAAGCACCTGACAGGGATGGCAGTAATCGGTCAGTCCGTTGATGATCGGAATGGAGCCGTACTCGGCGAGAGCCTCTACCTCGCTCTGGGCAAAGGTACGGATCATAATCGCGTCTACAAAGCGCGAAAGCACACGCGCGGTATCCTGCACGGGTTCACCCCTGCCGATCTGCAGGTCGTTGGAGCTGAGAAACAGCGGATAGCCGCCCAGCTGGGTCATGCCTACCTCAAAGGATACGCGGGTACGGGTGCTGGACTTCTCGAAAATCATGCCCAGCGTCTTGCCCTGCAGAAGCTTGTGCTCGATGCCGTGCTTCTGCTCGTACTTGAGCTGATCCGCCAGATTCAGGGTACGTGTGATCTGCTCGGGCGACCAGTCCTCAAGCTTCAAAAGATGTTTCATGGGTTGTACACTCCTCTAATGTGGTTTTTAGTATAGTAATCGCTTCATCGATTTCTTCTTTGGTAATGATCAAAGGCGGCAGCATACGCAGCACGTCCTTCGCAGTGATGATCAGCAGACCGTTTTCCACGCACTTGACTGCGATTTCGTGCGCGTCGCCGTCGATTTCGATGCCGACCATCAGTCCCATCCTGCGCACGCCCTTGACCTGAGGCAGCTCCCTGAGCTTCCGCTCAAGATAATCGCCCTTTTCACGCACCCGCGCGAGGAATTCCTCATTCGCAACGGTGTCGAGAACATAGTTCGCGCCCGCGCAGACAACGGGATTCGCGCCGAAGGTGGAGCCGTGGGTGGAGGGCGTCATCACGCCGCTGAGCTTTTCGCCGCAAAGGCAGATTCCCATGGGAAGTCCGCCGCCGATGCCCTTCGCGACCGTCATCAGGTCGGGCTTTACGCCGTAGTTCTCACAGGCAAAGAGCTTGCCTGTCCTGCCGACTCCGGTCTGCACCTCGTCCACGATCACAAGGATATCCTGTGACTGACAGAAGTCGAACAGCACCGCGACATAGTCCTTGTCAAGGATATTGACGCCTCCCTCGCCCTGTATCAGCTCGAGCATTACCGCGCAGGTCTTGCCGCTGACGGCGTTTTTGAGAACGTCGATATCGCCTGCCTCCACATAGCTAAAGCCCTCGGTGAAGGGGAAAAAGTAGTTGTGGAACACATCCTGACCGGTGGCGGAGAGAGTGGTCACCGTTCTGCCGTGGAAGGAATTGCAGAGCGTGATGATCTCATTGCGCTCCGCGCCGTACTTGTCAAAGCTGTACTTTCTCGCGATCTTGATGGCGCACTCGTTCGCCTCGGCGCCGCTGTTGCCGAAGCAGATCTTGCTCATGCCCGTGAGGGTGCAGAGCTTTTCCGCAAGGGTGCCCGCCTGCTCGCTGTAGAAGTAGTTGGACATATGCTGAATGGTCTGTGCCTGCTTTGTGACAGCGGCAACCCAGCCCTCGTCACAATAGCCCAGACAGTTGACGCCGATGCCCGAGGAAACGTCGATATATTTCTTGCCTTCCTCGTCATAGGCTACCACACCCTTGCCGCGCGCCAGAGCGACGTCATAGCGTCCGTAGGTGTGCATGATATAGTTTTGGTCGAGTTGTTTGGTATGGTTGGGGGTCATTGTTCTGTACCTTCCTTATCCTGTTTTCTGTTCATGTACGAAAAAACGAAAACGTCATCCCGCTTGGTAAATCCGAAATCGCTCCAGAACTTCTGTCCCGTTTCGTTATTCTGATAGCAAAAAATGTGGGTTTTGTCAATGCCGTCACGGGCAATCATCTCGATCGCCTTTTCGGCGAGGGCGTGTCCGATACGGCGGCGGCGGTATTCCGGGAGCACCGCCATGTGATGGATAAAGCCCCGTCTGCCGTCGTGACCCGCGAGGACGGTGCCGACGATTTTTCCGTCGATCACCGCCACCTGACTCATGCCCTCATTGCGTCTGAGGTAGCGTTCTATCTGATCGCGCTCGTCCGCGCGCGAAAGGGCGCGCTTGGTGGTGATTTGCCACATCGCAAACACCTCGTCGTAATCTTCTTTTGTCATCGGTCGAATCTGCATAGAACGCTCCTTTTCCGTATATTGGGGTGAGAATTACAGCTGATAGAACATGGTGCCGATCCCCTCGTCGCTGAACAGCTCCAGGATGATGGAGTGCTCCAGTCTGCCGTCAATGATGTGGGCGCGGCTGACGCCGTTGCGCACCGCCTCCACACAGCAGTCGATCTTGGGGATCATGCCGCCCTTGATGATGCCGTCCCGCTTGAGCATGGGCACCTCGCTGACATTGACGACGGGAATGAGTGAGTTCTCGTCGTTGACGTCGCGGAGCAGTCCGCGGATATCGGTCATCAGGATCAGCTTTTTCGCCTTGAGCTTGGCGGCGATCTGCGCCGCCGCGAGGTCGGCGTTGATATTGTAGGTGTTGCCGTCATAACCGCCCGCGACGGTGGCGACGATCGGAATGTAGCCGTCGCGCATCGCCATGCGCAGCGGCTCGGGATTGACCTCCCTGATCTCGCCCACAAAGCCGAGGTCATGTGCGGTGCCGAGCTTGGACGCCATCAGCATTTTTCCGTCGAGGCCGCAGAGTCCGAGCGCCTTGCCGCCGTGGCTGTCAAGCAGCTGGACAAGACTCTTGTTGACCTTTCCCGCCAGCACCATCTGCACGATGTCGATGGTTTCACGGTCAGTGACGCGCATTCCGTCCTTGAATTCGCTCTTTTTGCCGACCGCGTTGAGCATGGCGTTGATTTCGGGGCCGCCTCCGTGGACAAGCACCACATTGATGCCCACCAGCTGCATGAGCACCAGATCGCTCATGACGGCGGATTTCAGCTCCTCATTGATCATGGCGTTGCCGCCGTATTTGACGACGATGGTCTCGCCGATCCATTTTTTGATATAGGGCATCGCCTGGATCAGTACCTTTGCCCTTTTTGCGTTATCCATTTTCCTTACTCCCACTTACGTCCTGTAATCGCCGTTGATTTTGACGTAATCGTATGTCAAATCACAGCCGTAGGCCTCGGCTGTTCCGTCGCCGTCGCCCAGCCTGATCATAATGTCAATTTCATTTTCAAGCAGGATCTCCTTCGCCTTGTCCTCGTCAAAGGCGAGTCCCATGCCGTCCTTGCAGACTAATATCTCGCCCTTGGCGCTCCTGTAGGAAACGTCGATCTTCTTTATATCGACCTCGGCGCCGCTGTAGCCGACGGCGCACAGGATCCTGCCGCAGTTCGCGTCCGCGCCGAACATCGCCGCCTTGACAAGGCTGGAGCAAATCACGCTCTTGGCGATGGTCTTCGCCGCCGCTTCGTCCTTCGCGCCGCTGACCCTGCCGATGATCAGCCTGGTGGCGCCCTCGCCGTCCGCAGCGAGCTTTCTCGCGACCTGACGGAACGCCGCCGTCAGCGCCTCGGTGAAGAGCGCGTAATCCGCGTTCTTTTCGGTGATCTCCGCGTTGCCCGCGAGTCCCGACGCCATGATCGCGAGGGTGTCGTTGGTGGAGGTGTCGCCGTCCACGCTGACCATATTATAGGTCACGTCAGCAGCCTCGATCAGCGCGGCTTTCAGCATTTCCGCGGAAATCGCCGCGTCGGTGGTGACGAACGAAAGAGTGGTTCCCATATTGATGTGGATCATGCCGCTGCCCTTGGCGATACCGCCGATGGTGACGGTCTTTCCGTCAAGCGTCAGGCTGACCGCCCACTCCTTTTTCACGGTGTCGGTAGTCATGATCGCCTCGGCGGCGTTGGTGCCGCCTTCCTTTGAAAGGGCGTTTTTGAGCGCGTCCACGCTCTTTGCGATCGGTTCGATCGGCAATGCCTGACCGATAACACCCGTAGACGCGACGATCACGTCGTTCGCGTCAATACCGAGCGCGTCCGCCGCGAGGGCACACATCCTTTCCGCCTTTTCATAGCCGTCGGGGTTACAGGCGTTGGCGTTGCCCGAGTTGACGATCACAGCCTGCGCCACGCCGTTTTCGAGGTGCTTCTGCGTGACGTAGATCGTGTCGGACTTGACGAGGTTCCTTGTAAAAATCGCGGCAGCCGCGCAGGGCTTTTCGCAGTAGATCATCGCGAGGTCGCGCTTTCCGTTCACGGGAAGGACAGGCTCGTTTTTCAGCGCCGCCTGGGTCGCGTTTGTATACGCCTTCACGCCCGCCGCTACACCGCCCGCGACAAAGCCGAGCGGAGAGGTGACGGAGCCGTTTTCAATAAATGTATAGTTCATGTTGTTTTCCTCTTTATCAGAAGGCGGGCGGAACGAGAATCAGTCCCGCTTTTTCGTCCAGACCGAAGATGATGTTCATATTCTGGATTGCCTGACCCGCCGCGCCCTTGACCATGTTGTCAATCGCCGCGCAGGCGACGAGCTTTCCGACGCGCTTGTCGTGGTGGAGCGAGATATCACAGAAATTGGAATATCTCACGTTGTGGATGTCGGCGCATTTGCCGTCCTCAAGGAGGCGGACGAAAAACTCATCCCTGTAATACTCCTCATACGCCGCGCGGATCTCCTCAAAGCTCACACCCTCCCTGATATCGGCGTAAACCGTGGCGAGAATGCCTCTGTTGACGGGAAGGAGGTGCGGCACGAAGGTGATTTTCACATCCTCGCCGCTGAGCTTGGAAAGCGTCTGCTCGATCTCGGGGGTGTGGCGGTGAGAGGCGACCTTGTAGGCGTGGAAGCCCTCGTTGAGCTCAGGGAAGTGGCTGCCCTGAGTGGGCTTTCTGCCCGCTCCCGTCACGCCGCTCTTGCAGTCGCAGATGATGCCCTTGGTGCTGATCAGACCCTTGGCGATCGCGGGAGCGATGGCAAGCGGCGAACAGGTCGTGTAGCAGCCGGGGTTGGCGATCAGCCTTTTGCCCCTGATCTGCTCTCTGAAAAACTCGGGCAGACCGTATACGCTCTGCTCATGCAGCGCCTTGTCAAGGAAGGTGCCTCCGTACCACTCGGTGTACTCGTCCTCGCTCTCGAGACGGAAGTCCGCGCCTAGGTCGATGAACGCCTTGCCCGCGGAAATACATTTTTCGGCTAACTCCTGCGAGAGACCGTGGGGCAGGGCGGCAAAAATCACGTCGCTCTTCTCCACCACCGCATCCTGATTCTCACAGGTCATATCGTTAAGGAACCGGTAGGAGGGATACACATCACTGAGCTTCTGTCCCTCAAAGGACACGGAGCTGACGGCGGCCACCTCCGCCCCGGGATGGGCAAACAGCAGCCGCACCAGCTCGGCGCCCGCGTAGCCTGTCGCCCCAACGATTCCTGCTTTTATTTTCTGACTCATATTTTTCTCAACCTTTACTTATTACAATTTTTCCGCCAGCTCCGCGACGCGCTTTGCCTGCGCCTTTACCAGCACGGGGGCGGGACCGCCGAAGGCGGTGCGCTGGGACACGCACTTCTCAAGGGAGATCGCGTCGTACACCTCCTCGGTGAATACGCCGCAGACCTTTTGGTACTCCTCTATGGGGAGATTCTCCAGGTCGGTTCCCAGCTCGATACATCTCGCGACAAGCTCTCCCGTCGCCTTGTAGGCGTCGCGGAAGGGCACGCCGTTCTTTGTCAGCCAGTCAGCGCAGTCGGTGGCATTGATAAAGCCGCCTGCCGCCGCCTTTCTCATGTTCTGCGGGATCACGCGCATGGTGTCGAGCATGGGCGTGAAGGCGGTGAGGCACATCCTGACGGTATCCACCGCATCAAAAATCGCCTCCTTGTCCTCCTGCATATCCTTGTTGTAGGCGAGTGCGATGCCCTTCATCACGGTGAGCAGCGTCATCGTGTCGCCGAATACCCGTCCGCTCTTGCCGCGCACCAGCTCAGCGATATCGGGGTTCTTCTTCTGGGGCATGATCGACGAGCCTGTCGAGAACGCGTCGTCCAGCTCGACGAATTTGAACTCCCAGCTGCACCACATGATTATCTCCTCGGAGAAACGGCTGAGATGTACCATGATGATCGAGAGCACGGAGGCGAACTCGATGCAGAAATCCCTGTCGGATACACCGTCGAGGGAGTTGTTCGTGATTCTTTCAAAGCCGAGCAGATTGGCGGTGATGGTTCTGTCGATCGCGTAGGTGGTTCCCGCGAGGGCGCAGGAGCCGAGCGGCATTTCGTCCATTCTCTTCAGGCAGTCCTCCAGGCGCGACACATCGCGCAGGAGCATTTCTCCGTAGGCGAGCAGGTGATGGCCGAAGGTGATGGGCTGTGCTCTCTGCAGGTGCGTATAGCCCGGCATCACGGTGTCGGAATACGCCTCCGCCTTGGCGGCAATGACCTTGATGAGGTCAACCACCAGATTTTTGACATTGACGACCTCTTTTCTGAGGTAGAGCTTGATGTCCAGCGCGACCTGGTCGTTGCGGCTGCGGGAGGTGTGCAGTCTTTTGCCGTTGTCGCCGATGCGCTTTGTCAGCTCGCCCTCAACAAAGGTGTGGATATCCTCCGCCTCCATGTCAATTTTCAGCGCGCCGCTCTCGATATCCGCGAGAATGCCGCGCAGTCCCTGACGGATATCCTCGGCGCTCTCCTCGGTGATGATGCCGCATCTGCCGAGCATGGTGGCGTGGGCGATGCTGCCCTCGATATCCTCGCGGTACATACGGCTGTCAAACGAAATCGAGCTGTTGAAATCGTTGGTTGTCTTGGATAATTCTTTCTTGAATCTGCCTTTCCAAAGCTGCATACTGTTTCCTCCACACAGTCTGTCGCGCGCGGCTTTGCCGCGCGGCGCCTTTTTTCTCACGAACCTATATAAACACTTTATGGGCAGGGTGAAATCACCCTGCCCGAATGAATGAAATCTTAAGGGAATCTTTAATAATTCAATGTCGTGCAGAAGTGCGGAAGATTTATGGCAGGATTATGCCGTGAAGATTCCGTACTTATGCGCGGTAAGGAATTTTTAGAGGTT
>ONSE01000032.1 GCA_900320415.1 uncultured Eubacteriales bacterium | reverse complement strand
GCAAAAAGCTTGGCAAAAAGCTTACAACAGCTTATTTCGCTCTGCGCTTAACAACGATCAGTACGATCGCTGCCGCTACAAGCACGCCGCCCGCAACGTAGAAGATGGTGGTACCGATGCCGCCGGTGCCGGGGAGGTCATAAACCTTTGTGTTGACGATATCGATGGTAACGGTAGCGTCGCTGACCTCGGATACCTTGAAGTCGGTAACAGCGTTGTCGGGATCGGAATCGAGGGTCGCGGCGAAATCGATCAGCGCGTCCTTCGCGGTGGTGTTCCAGTTCTGCGCTCTGTCGTCGTCGATGTCGGGCAGGATCTTCGCAGCGATGGTGAATTCGATGTCATGAGCCAGTACCTTGAAGCCGGTAGGAGCGTTTTTCTCGCGGAGAGCATACTCGCCCTTGTCCAGGCCGCGTACGGAGAACACGCCGTTCTTGTCGGAGCGGATGAGCTCAGCGTCAGCCTCGTTCTTTACCCAGTAGGAACCGGTTGTGGAGCTGGAGGAGTAGTACTCGCCCTTCGCGTTGAGGAGGTAGAACTCTGCGCCTTCGAGGGGCTTGGAAGCGGTGTCATACTTGTTTACGTCAAGCTCGTAGGTGAATACGATGACCTTGTCAGTGGGGGTCTCGCCGTGAGAGGTGGGAGTGTTGGGGTTGTTGGAATACTCGAGGTAAACTTCGTTGGTGTTGCCGTCGAAGCCGACTACCGCGCTGTCATTGAGGGTCGCGTTGTAGTTGACGATCAGAACACTGTTGACGGTCAGCTCGGGGATAGCCTTGAGGATGTCGTCGCAGACAACGGTGAGAGTGGTCTCGCCGGTTCTTCTGTTGACGCTGAAATCAACGTCAAACGCGTCGGTCACATCGGTGACGAAGCTGTATCTGCCGGACTTTACGTCGTAGAGAGATACGGTGGTGGCAGCCGCGTCGGCAGCGGTGAAGGTCAGACCCTTGGAGAGGGTATCGTTGAACGCGTAGTAGTAGGACTTGAACTCGTCAAAGTTCTCGGGGATGGTACCGATCAGCTCGAAGGGAACGGAATCGCCGATGCAGTAGTCAGCAACGTCGTTGTAGCCCTTGCCGTAGTTGAGGGGGATCTTGCTGCCGTTGATCTCGGCATAGATGGTCTTACTTGCATAGTCGGTGTCGTAGGTGTTTTCCTTTACCTTCTTCTCGACCTGGGGAACGGAAGCCTTGACTTCGATGTGAACCTTGCTGTCCGCAGCCATCTTCAGGATAACGGGGTTGGTAACGCCCTTGGTGGTGGTATCCTCGAAGAGGTAGTAACCGGCGGAAGAGATGGTGTCGCCGTTCTTGTAGGGACCGCCGAACGTTACGTTCGCGTAGTCATACGCATGGCTGGCAAAAGCCTTGGCAATGTCGCTGTAGTCATCGTAGTCAGCAAGAGCTCTCGCTACATCGTCAGCCTCTTCGCAGTCAGCAAAGATGTTAACGCCGCCGACCTTGAAGTCGTCGCTTGTCTTGATGGAGTTGAGGAAGAGGTTTCTCTGTCTGGTGCCGCCAAACATATTACCCCATTCCACGTCGGTGAGGTACTTGTCCTCAACGCCTGTCGCCGTGAAAATCTGGTAAGCGTTGAATTCGTGAGAAAGAATCTCTCTCTCGGTCTCGGGGTTCGCCGCGAAAGCGGACATGGTGGAGAGCATAATGACTGCAAACGCCATTATGATGCCGGTGAGTTTTTTGACCATTTTCATTCTTTTTACATTCCTTTCACATAAATTTTTGGTAATGAAAATATATGTGCAGCTTAAAAAAAGTCTGAATCCTATACCCTCCTTTTAAGCTTGCGTCTGAAGATTATACAGCCCGCGGATAACGCAACCAACACCGCGCCTGCAGTAAGAAACATTACCGTGCCGTCTCCGCCTGTTTCGGGAAGAACAAAGCATTTTTCGTCCGTCAGCTCCATCTCGGCGATAAAGACCTTATCGTCGTTGGGGGGGACGTAGGCAATGCTGATACCCGGGTAATCCGATTCCATCTCCTGCTCCTTCGAATCGTCTCGTTTCTCGCTGAAGTAGAACCAGTACGGGACTACGTTGAGGTCATAGCCCGGAGGAGGTGAGATCTCCTGCACATAGTACATCGTGTCGGTGCTGAAGATCAGACCCTCGAGAGCGTTCGTCGCGAACATACACCTGCCGTCCGCGTCTGTCGTTCTCTCCGCCATCAATGTACCGTCCGCGGCATACAGTCCGTAAACCGCGCCCTCAAGATGCTTGTCGTGATCCCCGTAATCCACCTTGAGAATGTGAACCTCATATTTGCGGTAATCCCATTGCTCGGAATAGGCGAATCTTCGGGTGTATCTGTAATGCGGCAGATTTCCTTCTCCGTAGAGACCGAAATAGACATCATTGAAGATCTCAATGGTCTTGTCCGTCTCCTCGGAGTAAACCTGTGTGTTGTAATCAATAAAGTAGGTGTAGCGTCCCAGCTTCTTCAGCCTGATCTCCAGCTCCGTGCCGTCCGCCGTCTGCTTCGTGTCAACGGTGAAGTCTCTGCCCGAAGTCAGCTCAAACCGGCTGCCTTCCATATCCTCGGCTGTGATTCTCACGGAACCCGCTATCAGCTTGATGTTCTTCATCACATCCTTGAGGAGGACGCTCTTGTCATATGAACCGTCCTCATCCACATCGAGCTTGGACAAGTCCGCCTTATCCTTGTTGAAGGTGATGCGGAACTCACTCTGGTAGCCGCTTTCCTCGGACGCGCGCTGCGTTTCGGTCTTGTCAAATATATTGCCGTACCGAACCTCCGCGGTCGCCTTCTTGATATCCGTCACCAGCTCTTCGCCCGAGCCGCCTCCGCTGCCCGAGGACTTGCGGTAGGTGCCCGTCAGCGTCACCTTGTTCTCGTAGCTCAGCGATTCCACGCTCGCCAGCTCGTTCTGATCGGTGAGGATGTAGGTGCCGTCCGCTCCGTTGATCGCGTTCTTGTATACGATGTCGAGCGTGGCGTTCTCACCGAGGCACCAGCAGGTACACCATCCTGGATAATCCTTGAGAAGAGTGCTGTAGCAGTGATCGTCCTTTGTCTCGAGACAGAGCTTGCTGTCCTCGCAGTGACAGCGGTTGACCAGATACAGCTCCTTGGTGTCCTCGTCCACATAGTAGGCTATCTCGATCTTGGAATTCCGGTAGACGTCCTTGATGTTGAAGATCTCGTAGTCCGTGACCGTTCCGTAGGACAGGTAGACATTGGTATTTGCAGCGTTGACGGGATCGCCGAAATCGTGGAACCACTGTCTGGTGATCTCGGAGCGGTCCTCCAGCTTCCACTCTCTCTGGGGGAGTCCCTCTCTGTCCGCGGGAATCTTCGCGGTGATCTTGAAGTGGAAGTAGCCGTCCATCACGCCCTCCGGCGAAATCAGCCAGCCTGTCTTGGCGACAGAGGCGCTGATCCGCTCCTCAAAGGAGGCCGTCAGCATGATCTGACCCGAAATGTTCTGGTACTGCGCGCTCGTCTCGTCGAACATGAACAGAATGTATGTCGAGTCGTCGGAGATGCGGTAGGTACCGATGGTGGAGCTGCCGTTTGAGATATCGCCCGTCTTGGAGGCGAAATCAACGTCAATGCCCTTCGGCAGGTAATAGTAGTATGTGTCGGGAACGATCTTGGGTGAATACAGCCTGAGAATGTAGGTGTATCCGTTTCCCGAAGCCTCATACATATTATCGATCAAATTGTTGTTGTCGTCATAGAGCAGGCTTTCGATCCTGCCGCCGACCTCCGACAGGTACTTTTCAAAGTCCTTGTAGGCGCTCAGGTCAGCGCTCCTGAGACCGGGGGGATCGACCTCCCCTTCCGCTCCGACAAGCTCCTCGTCAGAGGACGCCGACGTCGTTTCCTCCGTCTTTTCATAGCACTCGTCCGAATGCGTATGAAGCTCCTTGTCGCAGTTGAGAACCTTCTGGATGGAATAGCACTCGTCGGAATGGACGTGTTCCTCATCCGTGTCCTCGCAGATCAGCTTTTGTTCATTGCGGTAGCATTCATCCGAATGGGAATGCTCCTCTATCCCGCAATTTGGTACTGAAATGGTGATAGCCGGCAAAACCATGGCGTAGGCTGTCACAAAGACCACCACCGCGGCCGCGAAGCCAAACGTCCGTCTGAGTATCTTATTCAGGGCAGCGGTTCTGATCCATCCGGGACCGTTTCCCCGAAAGCGCTTGGATTTCTTCTTCTCCTCGTCCGTCGCGCGATTTGTGCCATGCTTCATTCATACACCTCCTCCCGAAAGAAACCGTCAGCACACGCTTATCCGATTTCTCCCAAACGATCGAGCGGCCAGACCCGGAATACGATCTTGCCCACTATCTGTTCCTCCGAAACACATCCCATGACGCTGCTTCGGCTGTCAACGGATGTTTTGCGGTGGTCGCCGAGGACAAATATCTTGCCCGCGGGAACCTGATAGGGGAGCTTGAGATCGCACTCGCCGAACGCCTGTTCTGTCAGGTACGGCTCCTCGATGACTTTGTTATTGATGAAAACCTTTCCCTCATCGTCGATGTTGACGTACTCGCCCTCAAAGGCGATGATGCGTTTCACCAATATTTTATTGTTATAGTAGAACGAAATAACATCTCCGCGCTCAAATGCCGAGCCCTTTACGGAAACCACGATCTCCCCCTCCGACAAGGTCGGGGTCATCGATGTTCCGTAAATCTGCAAAATCGGCAGAAACAGGGTCGCCACAAGCACCGCTGCGGCGGCAACCGTTATCAGCGCGAAAACAGTATTGCGCACCAGTCTGTTGTTGTCCCTCTTGTTCCTCTCGTGGTTCAGCTCATTCTCAAGCTGGGCGGAGGACGGGAGATTTTCGGGCAGGGTCAGCGGATTGACCTTTTTGAGCTTCTTTCTCTTTCCGCTCTTGTCAAGACGGACGGGCTTTTCGTGCTTTTTCTCCTTCGGCACCACCGCGGCGGGCACACTGTCCCTTCCGCTCTCCTCACGCGCCGCCCTGCCGTGCTTCAGCCTGACGGGCGCGGTCTTTTCCGTACTCGCGGGAGGCTCCGTGCGGACGGGCTTCTGCGCCTGTCCGAATCTCGGCTGATACCGGCTGCCGCGCGTACTGCGCGCGCTCCGCCCGTTCTGCCTCCTGAGCCCGGAACCGATAAACTCCCCGCATTTCACGAATACGGAAGCGACAGCCGCTCCCGCCGACGTCACAGCGCCCCGCACCGCCTTCCATCCGCGTGAAAACACGGAGGCGGTAAAGCGCGAGCCGCTTTTTTGTGATGTCTTATACCGTTTTCCCTTTTCCCTTGCAGACTTTATGGGAATTATCTTATTCTGGTTCTGATTCTTATAATGTTTTGCCACAAAGCAAACTACCCTTCCAACTCTGTCGTCTGATACCGCGTATTACGCCGTGTAGAGATATCTTACACTGTCCACATACTGATCGGCTGCTTTCTGAGCGGCTTCAAAAACATTATTGATTCTGAGCGACGCTTCGGCGATGGAGCCCGAGTGACTCATGATCAGGTCCCTGTCCTCCAGCCTCGCGTTCAGCTCCTCTACCTCCGCGCGCAGACGGTCAATCTCTCTGCTCTGCGTCAGTAAAATCTCCAGCAGCCCCGCGCGGGACAGCTTTCTGAGCTCTCTGTCTGTCATATTTTTCCCTCCAACCACAATATACAGTGTTTTTCGCGTTTCCCGCTTGTTTATACACACATGATATTGTTTTTTAGTTACAGAACTGTTACAATCTGTAACATTTTCGTCCTTTACACAAGTTAGTTTACTCTATTTTGACGCTTTTGGCAACTGTTATTTTGCTAAATTATGGTATAATTCTTGCTATTTTTTACATTTTTTTCATTTTTCGAAAATTTTCTTTCAGAAATGTAAACTTTGTGAAACTTTTCACTTATTTGTCTGTTTATCGTATTATCTTTCATTAAACCATTCAGAACTAGTATTATTTTTCACTTTTTCCTTTCTGAAAAGGGATATTTTCTTCCGAAAGCGAAAAAAAGGAGCCGCTTGCAGGCTCCCTTTCCCCGTTTGCTGCTCCGGACGGCTCATCCCCTCCGAAAGCTTTCATTCAGGGGCAAAATCCACGCAAAACAGCGGAAGGATGACCGTACTGTCATCCTTCCGCCGTTCCTGTTTCGATACTTTTATTACAATTATTACAAAATTATGAAAAGCTCTCCATCGTGCCGATAAAGACAGGCGTGCTGCTGCTTGTGTCCACGATCATATACACGAACGGTCTGTCAAGGGATATGGTGATGCCGCGGGGCTCGTCCTCGCCGGGAGCGGTGCTTTCCGCCATGATGACAGCCGTGACCGCTGCCGCCTTGGTGCCGTACTCATCGAGCTGGACGACGGTTTTGTGCAGCACGTCGCTGATATAGGGGCTGTTCTGCGCGCCGGCGTCCACCATGCGGCGGAAGTCCGCCTGTCCCGAAACAAACGCGGTGGGCATACCCATTGCCTTGAGGTTGTCCGACAGGCTGTCGCTGTATTCCACATTGAACTTGGGCAGGCAGGCTCTCACATAATCATAGGAATGATCCCACTGCAGTGCCTTTTCCAGGCGCTCGCCTGTCAGGGAGGCGACATAATCGTCGAGCTTGACACCCTCCTTCGGCAAGAGCGCCGCGAAAGCGTATCTGCCGCCCAGGTAGTATTTCATAAAGCCGTCAGCCGCGTCGCCGTCGCTGAGGTAGACATCCTCGGTGGAATGCATCATCTGCACGGGATAAGCCGTTCCGTCCTCAGCGGTGAAGGTACCGTCAGATACGCTGTATTTGGTGTACGGCTCGCTCCAGTTGCCCTCAAACGCCACTGTATTCACCAGATACATCAGCGCCTGCTCATCCATTTTGTCCGTCAGCCTCGGGATCAGACCGTGCGTCTTTTCGTTGATCCAGCCGTTCAGGGAGCTGCAGGTTTCCTGATTGAACGGAGCGGCGAACACATCGGAATAATAGTAGTTCATCGTGTCGCTGACAAAGGTCGGATTGAGCTTTGTGTGCGTGCCGTCGTTGTTGTACCAGATGGAGTCGGCGATCTCCATGCCGCCGCAGATCCGTCCCTCGTCCATGCGGCCGTACTGCACCGTCTTTCCGAAGCCCTCGGAATTCTCTATATAGTTTTTAAAATAGGCGTTGAGCACGTTTCTCTTCGCGCCGAGGGTGGTCTCCATCTCGGAGAGCGTGGTTCCCGCCGCGCCGTTTGCCGTCATGGAGAGCGCCACCATCACCGACAGCGGCGATACAAAGGTGTTCTCACCCGTGCTCCTGCTGCTTTTGAGCAGCTCCGCGCTGAAACCGCGCACTGCCGCGTTGCCCTGCCTGCTGACCTCTGCGGCGTCGAGCGGCTCATCAAGCTGGATGATACCCGCGGCAAGCCGCTGGACGAAGGTCGCGTCCACCACCGTTACCGCGCCGTTGAGGTCGGCGTCGGCGGCGAGCAGCTCCTCCTCCGAGTGGGTTCCCAGACCCGCGCAGATATATTGTACGGTCGTCGCGTCGGTGACGTCAACCTTGCCGTCCAGATTCACGTCGCCGCGTTTTGGCGCAGTGCCTGCCGCGGCTGCGGCTGCCGCGGAAGAAACCGCGATGACTGCGGCAAGCAATACCGCAAGTATTTTCTTCATACAGATTACCTCCTGTGATTTTTTTGGCTTTTTTGTTTAGGGTATCTCTAATCATTCAATGTCGTGCTTATGCGCGGAAAGGAATTTTTAGAGGTTTCCTTTATTATATCACACACCTTCACCCAATTCAAGAAAACAGGCGCCCCTGTCAGCGCTGTTTTGCGGGATTTCTGATTTGTCATTCCGTCAGAGGGAGCTTCTGCCGCCCCGAGATCAGACAGTCAGAGAAACTTCCCGGGGAAGAGCAGGAAATCTGCAATGCACGGTAGACAAACCGCTCCGCGTTTGCTACAATAGAGTTATCAAATCAACGGAGGGTTGAGAATGAGGAGCATCGGGAAGCAAATCAGAAAATACCGCGGTGAAAAGGGCTATACCCAGGAGCAGCTAGGACGTCTGCTGGGGGTTTCCACACAGGCGGTTTCCAAATGGGAAAACGGAGGAACACCCGATATCGAGCTGCTGCCGAAGCTCTCGGACGTTCTCGGCGTCAGCATCGACGCTCTGTTCGGGCGCGCCGACCATGACGAGGCGGTCAAGCTGGCGCGGCGGCTCAACCATATGCCGAATGACGCGGCGTACCGCTACGCCTTCCATTTGTGCTGGGCCATCAACATCGGTCTGCTGGAGGATATCTCGCTGATCGACAAGTATCTTGACTTCTTTTCGGGCCCTCCCTCGGGCGACGCCGATCTGAAGGACTACTACACCAAAATCATGCAGGACAGCGGCATGGCGACCGTGCGGATCTCCGACGATTTCCGCCATTTTTTCCTCATGACGGAGCCGCGCGACGGCATCAAGAGCTATCTGCGCAATATCGAGGCGCTGCGGGAGGTATTCGCGGTCTTTGCCGACGAACGGATGCTGCGCATTATTTTCTATCTCTACTCGCGCCTGAACACGCCCGTCACCACCGCCGTCATCAGCAGCAAAACAGATATTCCCGCAGATGAGCTGGAGGAGTGCATGGAAACGCTCTGCCGCAATAACCTCGCCACCAGGCTCGTGATCACGACGCTCCACGGCGAGACGAACGCCTACAAGTTCCGTCAGGAAAGCTCTGTCATCCCCCTGCTCTGTATCGCGGATGAGATCACAAGAACGTACTACTGCGACTTTATCTCCACCTTCCGCCGCACAAAGCCTTTGCTGTAATTCTCAACCGCCGTTTGAGTTGTCAACCAGCGGTTGATTTATATGAAAAAAGGGTTGCTTGTTTCCGCTTTTCACTTACGATATAATGGAAAAGAAGGACAAAAAAATAACAGCTCAAAAAAATCTGATTGTGAGGGTCTTGAAATGAAAAAGCTTTTGGCAATTCTCATCTCCGCGCTGACACTTTGCTCCCTGCCCGCGTGCTCTCCCGGCAGCGGCGGAGCGACCGCCGACGAAGCCTTTACCGAAATCGACGCGGCAAAGCTGCCGTCAAAGATCGATTTGAGGGACTTTGAGGGAAAGAACTACGTGACACCCGTCAAAACACAGTGGTTCGGCGACTGCTGGACATTCAGTCTGGCGGGAGCGGCGGAAATCTCCTACCTGTTTGAAAACGACATGGGTGTTCCTGCGGGCGAGGTCAACGACAAGGTCAATTTCTCTGAAAAATACATCTCCTGGTATATGTTCCACGGCATCACCAAGGACGACGTCGTCAAGGGCAAGGTGCGCGCCTCCCAGGTCGGAGAGGGCTTTGATCCCTCCGCCGCGGAGAAGGAAAGAAATAATATCACGGCTTACTTTATCGGCGGTCCCTTCGTACATGATGCGAATCTCTTCGGAGCGGGCTTCGGGCCTGTAGACGAGAGCGTGAGCGTCAAGGGAGAGAATCCCTACGCCTATGACGATTCCTGGTCGGGAGAATGGACGCTTCCGCTCACGGCGGAATACCGCAACGCTCCCGCGGCCGCCTTTCTCAGGAACAGCATGATGCTCCCCAGCCCCGCGACGTTCGACAGCGAGGGCAATTACAAGCTCAACGAGGACGGACTCAACGCGATCAAGTATGAGCTGACAAAGGGACACGGCGTTTCCATCGCCCTCTGCGCCTCCCACTCGGGAATCAACAACAAAAAACGTTCGGCGTATGACAAGGAAAACGACAAGCCCGACCACGCGGTGACGATCGTCGGCTATGACGACGACTACCCGAAGGAGAACTTCGCCAAAAAGAACAGCGAGGGAGACGACACACCTCCCGAAAACGGCGCTCTGATCATCAAAAACAGCTGGGGCAAGACGAGCTTTGCCGAGGGCGACACCGACGACGGCTACCTCTATATCTCCTACTATGACCACACCCTGATGGATCCCCTGAGCTATGTGATCGACGGCGGCAGCGCGGTGAAGCACACCACGGTGAATTATGACCAGTACGATCTGATGATGACCAGCTGGTACGGCACCACGGACTATGACACCGAGACCAAGATGGCGAATGTGTTTGACGCCGAGGAGGACGAAAGCCTGTATCAGATCAACTACACAACAGCGCTGCCGAAAACCGAGGTGACCTATGAGATCTACAAGGACGTTGAGGACGACAATCCATCCTCGGGAACCCGTCTTGAGGAGGGCGTGCGCCGCCACACCTTCGCGGGCAGCTACAAAATCGACCTCAAGAGCGAGTACGCGCTCAAGCAGGGCGAAAAGTACGCGGTCGTCCTGACCATGAAGCACGAAACCGACGAAAACGGCGGCACGGCATACACCGAGGTCATCCCCTATTCCACCGAGTTCTACGAGGGCATGACCGTGAGCGGCGTAATCAACAAGGGAGAAAGCTACCTTTACAAGGACGGCAAATGGAGCGATATGTCCACCATGAAGGAAAGCCTGACAGACAGAGCGTATGAGCTGTGCTCCGAGGTCATCGCGACCGATAAGGCGCTCCCCAAGCTGGAGCTCAAGGGCAAGGATTCCATGGCGGTCGACAACTACCCCATCAAAGCGATCCTGGTTCCCGCTTCGGAGAAATAAGGAGAAAGCAGCATGATGAGAAAAATTTCCGTCCTGGCTTTGGCGCTGAGCCTTCTTGCAATGACGGCGGCGGGCTGCGGAAGCACCGGAAGCGGCACCGCCTCCGAAAAAGCCGCAGAAACCGCCTCCCCGGTCACAACGGCGCCCGTGATCACAACCAATCTCGCAAAACCGGATATGACGAAGTGGCAGTACAGCGCAGACGATGACGTTTACTACCAGACGGGGCTTGCCTACTGCGAGAAGCCTGCCGATGACGTCCACGAAAAGCTCGCGGTCTTTGTCCCCTCCGCGTATCTGGACGCATCCGACAACGGCGACGGTACCTACACCTGCAAGGTGAACGAGAGCGCCGTGAAAAACGGCTACACCGCCGCGAAAGCCCCGATCCTGATGCCGATATTCTCGGAGGGCTATTATGACGTGATGGCACTGAACAGCTATGAGGAGCGGTATGAGGACGTCACGCGCTACACCTCTCAGGGCTTTGTCTATGTCCACGCGGGCTGCCGCGGCATCAACGAGGGCGCTCCCGCGGGCGTCACCGACCTCAAGGCGGCGATCCGTTACCTGCGCTACTGCAGTGATGTTCTCGCGGGCGACGCGGAAAGCATCTTCGTCTACGGCATAAGCGGAGGAGGCGCGCAGGCGGCGATCCTCGGCGCGGCAGGCGACAGCGAGCTGTATACTCCCTATCTTGAGGCGATCGGCGCGGTTCAGGGCGTTTCCGACGCCGTGGCGGGCTCGATGGACTGGTGCCCGATCATCGACCTCGACACCGCCAACGCGGAGTATGAGTGGATGATGGGCTGCACACGCTCCGGGCGCTCCGCCGAGGAACAGGCGATTTCCGACGGACTGGCAAAGGCGTTTGCCGAATATGTCAACGGCGCGGGCTTCACCGACAGGAACGGAAACGCGCTGACCCTGGAAGAATCCAAGGAAGGGATCTATCAGGCGGGCAGCTATTACAACTATGTCAAGAGTGTGATCGAGGAGTCGCTGAACCACTATCTCTCCGACACCGACTTCTCCTCCATCCCGCTGAAAAGCGCGAAAAACTACATCGATGACCTGAACGCCGACGGCGAATGGGTCACCTACGACGAGAGCAAAAACACGGCAGCCATCAAAAGCATCGCGGACTTCGCGAAGAACTGCAAAAAAGCGACCAATCTCCCCTTTGCTTTCGACCAGCCGAACAGCCAGAACACCCTGTTCGGCGTCGGTGACGGCAAGGGCTCCCACTTCGACAGAATGCTCGCCGATGTGCTGGAGAAGCAGGGCAGCGAATCAGCCGCCGACTATACGGCAGATTTCCAAAAGACCGACGCGCTCGGCAGCACGCTCGGGAAGCGCGTCGATATGTATACGCCCCTCTACTACCTGATGGAAACGCGTGAAGGCTTCGGCAAGTCCGCCGTCGCGAAATACTGGCGGATCCGCACGGGCATCGCGCAGGCAAACACCTCGGTGACAACCGAAATCAACCTCGCCCTCGCCCTCGAAAAATACAACGGCGTCAAGAGCGTTGACTTCGAAACGGTCTGGGAGAAAACCCATGAGCCCGCCGAACGCACGGGCGACAGCACCGAAAACTTTATTGAATGGGTAAACTCCTGCATGAAGGGACAGGCGCTGTCATGATATCCGTAACGCAATAATAATCCTTGATAATAAACTTTAGGGAACCTCTAAAAAAACACCTTACCG
>ONSE01000163.1 GCA_900320415.1 uncultured Eubacteriales bacterium | reverse complement strand
TTCATGGAAGGGAACCTCAAAAATTCCTTACCGCACATAAGCACGACATTGAATGATCAGAGAATCCCTGAAAAAATTTTTGCTTTTCCGCGAAATACCCCGGGAACCGACGTTATCACTCACAGAAAGGCAAAACAAAGACAAAGAAACGCCGCGAACAGATAAAAGATAGCTGATACGATTATCAGTCTTTTGATTGAAATAGTATTAACAACACAAAAAGTATTATAGTTCACTCAAAAAACTGTGGCTATTAACTTGACATCTTATATGGAAAAGTGTATGATTGTGTTGAAAGTAAGCGTTTTTTTGGGTTTTGTTTTTTGAAGCGTACACTGCGGTAGTGTGTGCGGCGGAGCGGAACAGGCTCTATTGGTTAGTTTTATCCACAGACAAAAGAAAGGTGAGGCAGTAATGAGACCTGAAGTACACAGAGAGAGAATTAAAAATGATTACGAGGCGATGCGCTCCATCCAGAACACGCCGTATGTTTCATGGAAGGTCGTCAGGGGAGAACCTCCTTATGTCGAGGAATACGAGCTGACGATCCATGTGAAAACCTATTCGGCGCCGAACAAAATCATGGATACCTGCCGCGTGAGGATCTCGCTGGGTCCCGAGTATCCCGGAGTGGTTCCGCACGCCAAGATGGTCAGCACTCCGCTTGTATTTCACCCGCATTGGTTTGTCGGCGGAGATTATTGCCCCGGTCACTACGTCGGCAGCGAGACGCTGGTGCAGTTTATCAAGCGCATGATCATGACGCTGCAGAACGATCCTTCACTGGTTGATCCCACAAGTCCCGCCAACTCCAAGGCTCTGGAGTGGTTCCTCAAGAACAAGAACAACAGACGTCTTTTCCCGTCGGACACCACGAAGCTGACGGAAAACAGAGGCTTTCGCGTCACGAAAAGATTCTGACGGGCAGTCACGCGCCCGGACGATGTATTCGGTTATGCGTGACCAAATCCGCAGCAGCACGAAGATCTCCGGGAGCGGCAATTGCGGCGGCGAGGAGATCAGGCTGATAAGATTCATGTAAGTATCCGCCGGTTTGCGGCGCGCAAAGCGCTGACATGGATACAATATAAAAGCAATAATAATGAAAAACTGATGGAGGAATGAAGTATGTTACTGAGATTTACAAACGCAACAGGCGCAGGTCTTGAGGCAGAGGTTGAGCCTGATTACACCGCGGACGAAATCGTTGCCAATCTTATCGCGGAGCAGTTCATCAGCGAGCCCAAGACGGGTGAGAGCTGGGCGCTGTTCTCTGCGGGCCAGGGCAAGCTCTCCGGCAGCAAGACGATCGCTGAGAGCGGCTACCGCGACGGCGACGAGGTGCAGCTCGTGACGGTCGTACAGGCGTAACACTGCGCAAGTATCGGAAAACGAAGTCTTTCCTTAAAAAGAACGGCTTGCCGGGTATCGGTGCTGTCCACCGGCTCCTCCCCGGCAGGCCGTTCGGTGTTTCAGAAACCTCGATACTGCGGGGGATTATGGTCTGACCCAAGCAATGAACCGCGGGATTGCTTGGGTCAGATGATAATCGAACGCCGCAAAAACGGCAGAGCGGGAACCTTTGATGAAGGAGTTGACCATATGAAAATAATCAGAAAAACCAAGGGCTTTGAGCCGCCCGTAGATACCTTGCTCAACTATTTTGATTTTGAAGACAAAAAGCTGATGGAATCCAACCCGCGTGCCAACAAAAACGGCGCCATTATCTTTACTCCCTCCGCGCTGGAGGAACTGGACAGGCACATCATGTGGGGGCAGAGAAATTACAGGAACCTCGTAGAGGTGATCGGCTATCTGGTCGGGACCGTCATCCGTACCCAGAAGAATGACAAGCTGGTGGGAATCTGCGAGCACGTCATTCCGCTCAGGGCAGAGGGAACGGGCACCTTTGTGGAAGGCTCCGCCGAGGCAGGCTTTGAGGGAATGGAAGCCGCGAAGCGTGTGATCGAGAAGAGCGGCAAGGATTACCGCATTATCGGATGGTACCACACCCATCCCGGCAGCCTGCCTGTGTTCATGTCCGGAACGGACGTTTCCAACCAGCTCACTCTCTTTCCCGCGGAGTGGCATTTTGCGGTTGTGTTCAATCCGCAGCAGAAGATATGGAGGGCGTTCCGGGGTCCGAAAATTCTGGAGGTAAACGGAATTCTGGCGTGTGATGCAAAGTCCGTCTTTTTGGCGGGCGGCCGCAGCTCGGGCGCGAAGAAATTCATGGATATTTATTCCCGCTCGGAGGACTACGCGGAAAGAGATCCCTATCGCGGATCTCCCAAAGCGGCAGAGGAGCAGGACGAAGGTCCGCAGGAGAGTGTGGAGGAGGAAGCACCGGCTCCCGACAGCCCGGAGGTCGATATCCGCTCGCTTGCGGAGTCGATTTACCGAACGATAAACATTTCAAACGATATTGAAAACCTGTGCAACGTCTGTCTGAGCGGCAGAGGCAGGGTAGAGGTGTCACGGGAGGGAGATATCTCCTTTGTGATCGGCGGCATCAGCAAGATGAATATTCACCTGATTGACAAAAGCAAGCATTCGACCTTCACAATGAAAACCGAGCCGGAGGAAAATCCGGAAAACGGCAGATTTATCTTCCACTTTTTCGTTGCCTCCGTTTCGTTTTCCAAATATGTCGAAACGTTCTCGGCAAAGGTATCGGAGGATATTCTTTGGGCGGCGTTCATTCCCGAGAACAGGGACGTCAATTATATGGTGATCCGCAACGGTGAACAGTACACGGGAAAGTTGAAAAATATGCGAAAGGAGAAATGATATGTCGGGCTTTGAGATAGTCAGAAGGATCCCTCCCCGTCCCCGGCGGACGATGCGCATTCTCAACAGAACACCGTCTCCTGTTCAGCAGACCGGTTCGGCGGCCCGTCCGAAAAGAACGCCTCCGAACCGATGCCCGCTCTGCGGCAATCACGCAGGCGGCACGGACAAGGTGTTTGTCAGAAGCGGAGACACCTTCCGATGCAGAATATGCGACACCGTTATCAACTCCCGCGGAGAGTTTATTTCGATTCCGAAATAGCGCGGGAATCACCATTACCACCGACAAGGAGTATAGAATGAAGAATATCAGAAAAATCCCTCCCAGATGGGACGACCGTCAGGTCAGAATAAAAGGATGGAACAGAGAGGCGCTGAAAAACGCCGTCATACTGATCGAGGGAGCGGGAGCCATCTCAAACGAGGTGATAAAGAATCTGGCTCTTCTGGGTATCGGTCATGTGATCATCTGTGATTTTGACAGAGTCGAGCTGTCAAATCTGACGCGCACCATTCTGTTTACCAAACAGGACATCGGGGAACTGAAGGCTCCCCTCGCCGCGAGGCGTTTTCTGGAGCTGAATCTGGAGGAGACCGCTTCCGCCGATTACTTCCTCGGAGATATCTCCTATGAGCTGGGCGACGGCGTTTTCAGACGTGTCGATCTGGTGCTGGGATGTCTGGATAACGTGGAGACGCGCTTTTCTGTCAACAGGATCTGTATGCGCTATGATATCCCTTACATCGACGCGGCGATCGGCTCTCTGGACTGGAATATGCACGTCATGAACGGCCACGGATACGGCTGTATGGAATGCTACGCGGGCAACGCCCTCAACGAGAGCAGGACCCGTTCCTCCTGCAGTGATACAATGAGCAAGGCGGAGGAACAGGGCAAGGCCGCGACCGTCCAGACCGCCTCCGCTATCGTGGCGGGCTTTCAGGTGCAGGAGGCGCTGAGGATCCTCTGCGGTATGTCTCCCTCCTTCGGCAGGGAGTATATGTTCTTCAGCGACGGCAACCGGATGTATAATTTCCCGATGGAGCAGGATCCGAAATGTGAGGCACACCTCACGAAGGCGAGAAAAGAGGTTGAGGAAACACCTCTGTCCTGCGGCAATACCCTGCGTGAGTTCCTCGCCTACGTAAAGGAAAAGGGCTTTGACACACTGGATGTTTCCATGGATAAGGAACGCGGTTTTGTTCTGAGCGCGCCGTGTCCCTACTGCCGCTCGGAGGTGCCTGTCAGACTGCCCTACTACCGTTACTTTGCCAACGATTTCTTCTGCGAGGACTGCAGGCGTGAGAACAGGGGCTTTTTCAACAAGGTGGACAAGAGCGATCTGTGTATGTATGACTGTTATTCCCTTGCGGATACGCCGCAGGAGCTTCTTGATATGCCGCTCGCGAAGCTGGGAATCCCCGCGCTTCATGTTTTGACCGTCCGCGACAGCGAAACGGGAAAGACAGCGTTCTTTGAGCTGACAGCGGATCTGAGCGAGGTGCTGCCCGGATACAGCAAAAAGATCGGAAAATAACTTCTGCCGCGCCGCGGTTTGATTGTGAAAGAAGGCCTGGAGAGTGTCTCACGTATTAGATAAAAACGACGCGTGGTTCGTCGATCTGAACCGAAAGGACGCTCTCACTCTGTCCGGCTTTCAGTACGGAGATGAGGTAGTGGTTTGCGCGAAGTGCAAAAACGTGAGCCTGAAGATCTCCTGGTACGCCGACAGCAGCAGCGGCCGCTGCTGTGTCTGCGGAGGCACGGAGCAGAGCGTCTTTTCCCGGAAGAACGTCTGGCAGAAGCGGAGGGGCAGGAAGCTTGTTTTCAAAAAGAAACGCGTCAGCCCCCTTCACCGGGTATGGGCGCACGCTTATTCGGAGCAGACGGGAAAACGGCTGCTCGGGATCGCCGCCCTGATGGTGGCCGCGTTCCTTGCCTTCACGGGAGCCTATGTGTTTTTCTTTGGTGGTATGGATACCATCAACAATATTTTCCCGTCCTTCTGGCGGGAGAGGATCAAGTATCTGGATTTGAATATTACCCGAAAGCTTGCCGCCTTTGACGTTTCGGCGCCGGTCAGAAAGTGGGGCGTGCTGTGGAACAGCATTGTGCGGAAAACGGGGGAGTGCATTGACCATATTTTTCATCCTTTCGGTTAACGCCGCATGAAATGGATTTTCGGTCGGGAGGGAGGTGTTCCGATGACAGTCGTGCTGAATATCATGATGATCATCCTGATGGTGACGCTCGCCGCGGCGCTGCTCTGGTATCTTTTCGGAGTGTGCGGACTGATCGGCGGAAGGCTCAGCCCCTCCCATCTGCGCTATCCCCGCGGACTTCTGTATTTACTGTCGTTTTCGCTTTTGGCATTCGGAACACTGCTGTTTTTCCTGAACGCGTGATCCCCGCTTTCGTTGTTATCAATCAGAAAGAGTGAGCAAGTTGGATATTTCGGTTATTTTTAAGAATTTCGCGTTTGTGTTTTTCGCACTCGCGGCCATTGTTGCCTTGGTGCTGCTGGTGGTCACCTGCAGAAAAATGAGAGAGGTTTCGGAACAGCTGCGGAAGGTATTCCGCGATTTGATCGTCGTCGGAGTGCTGTTCGGTCTGTTTTCCTGGTTCCTGTCCTGACGCTGCTCAAGGGACCCTCCGGTGCTGATTCCCGAAAAAAATCATATATTTTTATCGGGAAGGCGCCGCAGGCAAATGTGCCGCTCCGCCGCGCCCTTGGGCGTATATGCCGTTTTATGCAGTTTTTTGGGCTTCGCCCCATACGAGGCATTTAACGGAAATCAGGATAAATGATATTATTCCGAAAAGGAGTGTCAGTAATGTCTTTTGACGATATCCGAAGAACCAGGCTGGGAAACGAATACGAGGAGATGCAGAGAATTCAAGACACACCTGTCGTTTCGTGGATCGCCGAGAAGGGGGAGCCTCCTTTTGTGGAGGAGTATCTTGTCACCTTCCATGTTCGAACCTACATTTCGCCTGACACCACGACAAATCGCTGTCAGCTTAGAATTGTTTTACCCGAGCGCTACCCGCTGGAAAGTCCGGTCTTCACTGTGGTTGGAACGCCCGTTTTCAACCCTGCCTTCTTCACCAACGGACAACTTGGTTCATATCGCTATTATCCCGGCTATACGCTGGTTGATTTTCTTGAGTATATTTTTTACCTGCTGCAGTACTGCGATGAGTGCATAGACTGCAACAGCTTTTCAAACAGTGAGGCGGGTCTCTGGTATCGTCATAACAAAGACAAGCCGGGGCTGTTTCCGTGTGATGACAAAGAGTTCCCCCTTTACCGGGAGCTGTTCGAGGAGGAGACGGATACGATGCCCGGGGAGGAGCTGAGTGAAGCTCCCGCGAGTACCTTCAGCGCGCCGGGAGGTTCCGCTGAGGGCGAGGACGACGCCTCGCTGTCCACAATGGATCTGCTTTACAGCTGACTTCAAAGAGGTAATTTTTAGAAAAAGGAGAAAGAGCTATGGACAAAAAGGAAATACCTATCTGGCAAAAAAACTTTGTGCTGTTTTCCGAATCATATCCGATCATTCAGCTGCACGGCTGCATCGAGGACATGGTTCCGTACTGCGCTGACAACGCGCCCGATCGGTATATGAATCTGGACGAATGGCTGTGGAGAACCTGCCGCCGCGTTCCTTCGACACTTCTGGTGTTCTATTCCGCTTTGAACGGTTTCAGCAACAGCTACTCCGACGCGGATCTCAATGAATTCAACCGCCTGGGCGGAAACGGCCGCGCATCCAGCCTTTCCGAGGCCGCGAGAAAAATCATCAACGCCTACCGCGGCACGACCGACAAACGTATCGTCGTTGTGTTTGACTCCACTATCCGCTGTCTGACGGCGGGTCCCGTGATTGCGCCCGACGACCAGAGAGCGTTTACCTCCCTGAAGGCGGCGATAATGAATAACAGCTCCTCTCTGCGCCACCAGCTTATTTTTATCAACGAGAAATCGTCTGACCTGCCGCAGTTCCTGATGGCAACGCAGTCCTCCGCCAAATCCATCGTTTTGCCGATGCCCGACCAGGTTCTGCGCTTTAACTACCTGAAAACCCTTTTCTCTCAGCGAAATCTCCCCGAGGAGCAGCTGTATTCCGTCGCGCAGAACGCGGATAACCTGACGCTGAAGGAAATCAAAGTCGCGCTTTCCAAGCTCGACAGCCGCACCTGTACCCCGCGCGAAATGTCCGAGACCATCAAGCTGTTCAAGCTGGGCTTCTCGGAGGATCCGTGGTCGCTGATCAACAGGGAGAAGATCGATAACGCCGAGGAGATTCTCAGCAACCAGATTTTCGGTCAGGAGGAGGCCGTCAGAACGGCGGCGACTCTGCTCCAGGCTGCCGCGAGCGGATTTTCATCCGTCTTTCAGGAGGACGGTAAAACCGCTCCGAAGGGGACGCTGTTTTTGTGCGGTCTGACGGGTACGGGCAAAACCGAGCTTGCCAAGGCGATTGCAAGACTGGCGTTCGGAAGCGCCGACGCGATCGTCCGTTTTGACATGGGTGAGTTTATTCAGGAGCACAGTTCCGAAAGACTGACCGGTTCCCCTCCCGGATATGTCGGACATAACGAGGGCGGTCAGCTCACAGAGGCAATCAAGGCGCATCCCTTCTCTCTGGTGCTGTTTGATGAGATTGAGAAGGCGCACCCTTCTATCTTCAACAAGTTCCTCTCCATTCTGGATGACGGCCGCCTGACCGACGGAAAGGGCGAAACCGTCAGCTTTGAAAATAATATCATCGTTTTTACCAGTAACCTCGGCGCCTCGGAGGCGATCAGTCTCTCCAATCCTGACGATGTCAAGGAAACCATTATGAAGGCAGTCAAGGATTTCTGCGAGCTGCCTCCTCCGCACGGTATCGGAAAGCCCGAGCTTTATTCCCGTCTGGCGGGCAATATCGTCGTGTTCAATCCGCTCAGCGAGGAGATCCTGAACAGGATCTATGAGAAGAAGCTTCAGGATATCAAGGACAGACTGGCGTCCCAGCGTTCGGTCACGCTGGTTCACAGCGATGTTTTTGAGGAAAAACTCCGCGCTCTGGTGAAAACCCACGCGGACTCAGGAGAATTCCCCGGCGGCCGCGGCGTAAAGAAGGCAATCGAGACCTATTATCTTACGCCCCTGCAGGCGTTTGTCCAGGTTGAGCGCTGTCAGGACGGCGATACCATTACCATCGACGACTTGGTTGTCGAGAGGGATAACGTTTCGCTTGTCGCGTCGGTCCGTCACGCGCCCGTCAGAACCCCCAGACCTGCTCCGTCTCCTGCCCCTTCTCCTTCTCCTTCTCCTTCTCCGCCGCGCAATCCGTCCCGCAATCCTTCTCGTAGTCCTTCCCGTAATCCGTCGCGCAATCCCTCCCGCACCCCGCCCCGTAATTCAAGCTCGGCAAACGCACCGAGAACAGGCGGTTTTTCTGTTGTCAGCAGAACCGATAACAACAATAACGACGGCGGCAATACATAAGGGAACCTCTGAAAACTCCCTGACGGAAAGGAGAAGACAATGAAGATCCTGAAAAAATTAAGAAAGCTCGATCCCGATCCCATATTATCCTCCGAGCGGATGAGAATTTACTTTGAGGATGATCTGAAAAAGCTGGGCGAGGACGCCTGCAGGCTCTCTGAGGAGCAGGAGAGGCAGGCGCTGGAGTTCTGGAACCGCTATACCCCTCTGACATCCGCGGCGTGGATATCTTACTACTATAGCCGCACAGGTGTTTTTGACGTCCGTTTTGTCCCGCAGGATATTTTTTACGCCGAAATCGACAAGCTGCTGAACCATCCCGTGCGCGCTTACGGTGTGGATGACAAGCTGTTGTCATACCGCATTTTTCCAAAAGAAATCCAGCCGAAGCCCGTCGCTGTCCATTACGGCTCCGTCTTTTTGAACGCGGACTTCGAGGTCATTTCACGCGGGGAGGCGTTCCGTCTTTGTGAGGAGGAAAAAACCGTTGTCGCAAAGCCGGTCACGGATTCCTGCGGCGGCACGGGTGTGGAGGTGCTCCGTCTTCCCGAGGATCGCGGCAGGCTCGCCCGGGTGATGTCATTTGATTACCCCGTCCTTTTTCAAAGCAAGGTGGAACAGCATCCCGACCTGGCTGTCTTTCACCCGGAATCGGTCAACACCGTCAGGCTGCTCACCTATCTGAGAGAATCCGGCGAGGTGGTCGTCTTGTCCTCTGTCCTCCGCATGGGAGTCGGAGACAGCTTCGTTGACAATCATGTGTCCGGTGGCTGCAGCTGCGGTATCTCGGAGGACGGCACACTGCACGATTTCGGCTACTCCAACGACGGCTATCAAATCAAGGCGCATCCCGGCGGTGTTTCCTTTGCCTCACTCAGGGTTCCGCATTACCGCGCTCTGGCCGATACGGCGAAGCGGCTTCACCTGTATCTTCCGCAGTTTGCCATGCTTTCTTGGGATTTATCCGTTACACCCGACGGCAGACCGGTTATGATCGAAATGAACATCGGAAAACCTTCCATTGATTTTATGCAGCAGAACAACGGGCCTCTTTTCGGCGACTATACCGAGGAGGTGCTGGAGCGCGTCTACCGATTGCCGCTGATTCGCTGACTCCCACAGGAGAAATCTATGTTTCAGAACTCGGAATACGAAAGAATGACACCCGCGTACAAGGCAAAATATGATACGATGCTGGAAAAAATACTCTCCCTTCAGCTCACCTTTCAGATGACGGGAATCAGCTTTGACGACTGCAGTGATCTGTTCCTGAAAATCCTGCATGATCATCCCGAGATATTCTGGCTGCGGCTGAATACCTCGGGCCGTTCCAAAAGGTCGGAAAACGCCTTGGAGTTTACCACCTTTCTGAGAGAAGGTATCCGCCTTGAGAATATTCCCTCCATGCAGGCGGAGCTCGAAAACGAGGTGGAACGCCTCGTTGAAAATGTGCGTCCGCTTACCTTATACGCCAGGATCTTATATGTCCACGACTATATTGTCGATCATACATCCTACACCTTTACGCCGAATTGCTACGGCGCCTACGGCTGTCTGGTTGAGCATCAGGCGGTCTGTGCGGGCTACTCCTGCGCGTTCCAGCTGGTTCTGACCCGTCTGCGTATCCCCTGCGGACGCACGGAGGGCTCCAAAAAGGACGAGAGTTCAGGCGAAACAAATCACGAGTGGAATTACGTCCTGATCAACAACAACTATTATTATATCGACGTCACCTGGGACGATCCTCATTTTTCGGGAGAGAATGAAAAGTACAAAACACACGAATACTTCTGCCTCTCCGAAAGAGATCTGCTGCGTTCTCACCGTATTGACCGCAGCACGTATTATGTGCCGAGCTGCAACAGCAACCGGTATAATTACTACACCTACAAAGGATACTATATCGGGTTCTACTCCTTTTACGCCGCGTCAAATTCTATCAGAACACAGATGCGTAACGGCGGACTTTATACCCTGAAGTTCGTAAATCCCGAGGAAACCCGTAAGGCGGTGGAGGATCTCGTGAACCGTCAGCGCATCTATGAGCTGTTGAAGGATGTGGCGGGGATCACCTACTATGTCAGTAAATCAGGTGTGATCCTGTCCATCAAGACGTATTCGGAGGACAGACCCGCCCGCTCCGGCGGCTTTACCGTAATCAGCCGTACCCGCTGACAGGGATTTGGCTCGGGGCAGATGCAGCCGTATTATGGGTATGGCTCAGGTCAGAGCTTGCTATATAAGGGAAACGGGAATGGTAAAGTCTGATGAACGCTTACCGCGTAAACGAGATGTAATACGATCTTCTCATAAAACTCTTTAAGGGAATTTCTGTCGCTTTATATTCCGCATAACTGCGTTGTCGCCGCGTCGTCGCGCGCCGATAGTCCGCGATTGAAACAAAGAAACAGACCCGAGACTGTGCTCGGGTCTGTTTCTTTAGAGAGATTATTTTATAAGAAAGGAACTGATTTATATGATGGACTTTTCGGTCCGTTGAATGAAATATTATTGAAGGAGAATTATTTTAGAGGAGAAAATTGAAATGAAATGTTCAAAGGTTAACGGACGTTCGCCTGTGAGACATCCATACTGTAAATCAGATTGTCCTTGGCAACCATTGTTATTGACACATCGGGAGCGAATCGGTTGAACATCACCAAAAAGCTCTCATTGCCGCCGTCGTGCATACCTGTCACAATGCGGTCAATGTTGTTTTCGGTAACGAACTGCGCGGCTGCTGCGGGGGCATAGGCGCTGAAAATAACGGTCATATCCGCACCGTTTTCCTTAGCGACAAAATTTAAGTATTCCAGCTGATACGATACCGGGGAATAATCTGCCATCGGCGGCAGTACGGTGAGCACTCTCAACTCACATTCACGTTCCGCGGCGAGTTCTGCCGCTGTTTCGATAATTCTGTCACAGTCGAACTGACCTGTGACACAGGCTAAGATGGACGGCTTGTTGCTGTACATCGGAGCACCTCCTTTCTTTACTGTGCCTATATCATACACCCCGTTTATGATGAAAATATATTGTGTATGTGAAGTATAGGTGAAAGTTTGCGCAAAAGGCGCTTTTTTGAACGGTTCCATGCGGCGGCGCTGTTTGAATTTAAAAAATCGTTTGCGAGTATCTGAGAGATAACGAGAGAAAACAGGAGAATATCTGAGATTTTATCAAGCTAAATTAAATTTTTCCGAAAAACTGTTGACATTCGGCATTTGAGGGGGTATAATCATAAAGCACGTTACAAAAGATTAGGAGGAAAATAATATGTCAACATATTTGGCTAAGACAAGCGAAGTTGAACGCAGCTGGTATGTCATCGACGCGGCTGGCAAGCCTCTCGGCAGAGTGGCGGCTCAGGCGGCGGTGCTCCTCAGAGGCAAGCACAAGCCCACCTTTACTCCCCACGTGGACTGCGGCGATCACGTAATCATCATCAACTGCAAGGACGCTGTGCTCACAGGCAGCAAGCTCACTCAGAAGAAGTGGCAGCGTCACACCGGCTATATCGGCCATCTCAAAGAGACACGCTACGATACCCTCATGGCGACAAAGCCCACCAAGGCGATGGAGCTTGCCGTTAAGGGTATGCTTCCCAAAAACACTCTCGGCAGAAACGCTCTTCTCAGACTCAGACTCTTTGAGGGTGCGGAACACAACCATCAGGCTCAGAAGCCCGAGACGTTTGAAGTTTAAGAAGGAGGCAGAACAGAATGTACGATAAGACACCTTATTTCTACGGTACAGGCAGAAGAAAAAGCTCTGTTGCCCGCGTAAGACTCTACCAGGGCACCGGCAAAATCACCATCAATGACCGTGATATCGATGATTACTTCGGTCTTGAGACCCTCAAGCTCATCGTAAGACAGCCTCTTGCTCTCACCGAGACCGATGAGAAGTTCGATGTTGTCTGCCGTGTAGCAGGCGGCGGCGTGACCGGTCAGGCGGGCGCTATCCGTCACGGCATTGCCAGAGCGCTGCTCCAGTACGACAGCGAGAACCTCCGCGGCAAGCTCAAGAAGGCAGGCTTCCTGACCCGTGACCCGAGAATGAAAGAGCGTAAGAAGTACGGTCT
>ONSE01000081.1 GCA_900320415.1 uncultured Eubacteriales bacterium | reverse complement strand
TCCTCAAGCTTCCAGACCTCTCCTCCGGGACCCCTTCCGTAAGAGGGAGGATCCATGATAATGCCGTCGTAACGGTTGCCGCGACGGACCTCGCGCTGGACAAACTTGACGCAATCGTCAACCAGCCAGCGGACAGGTCTGTCCGCGATTCCGCTGGATTGGGCGTTTTCCTTTGCCCACTGCACCATACCCCTGGAAGCGTCCACATGGCAAACAGCCGCTCCCGCGTTCATGCAGGCGAGCGTTGCGCAGCCCGTGTATCCAAAGAGGTTGAGGACCTTTACGGGACGGTTTGCCTCCTTGATTTTGGCGGCGGCGAAATCCCAGTTCACCGCCTGCTCGGGGAAGACGCCGGTATGCTTGAAACCCATAGGCTTGATGTTGAACGTCAGATCTCCGTAGCCTATCGTCCAGCGGTCGGGGACCTTTTTGTAGGTTTCCCAGTGTCCGCCCCCCTTATTGGAGCGGTGATATCTTGCGTGGGCGCTATGCCAGAGAGGATCACGCTTCTCTGTTGTCCAAATGATCTGCGGGTCGGGACGAATGAGGATCACCTCTCCCCAGCGCTCCAGGCGTTCGCCGTCTGATGTGTCGAGCAGCTCGTAGTCCCTCCAGTTATCCGATAAACGCATTACGACAATCTGTCCTTTACAACCTGAGCGGCTTCTTCCGCAAGCTTTTGGATTTCCTCTATTTTTTCACCCTCGAGCATCACTCGGACAAGAGGCTCCGTGCCTGAAACGCGGACAAGAATCCTTCCGCTGTCTCCGAGGATTCCGCTCACGCGCTTGATCTCTTTCTTGACGCCCTTATCGTTATAGAACGCGAGCTTGCCCTTGGGGCTGACAGTGACATTGATGAGAACCTGCGGCAGACGCTTCATCACCTTGGCGAGTTCACTGAGCTTTTCCCCTGTGCGCTTCATGATGCTGAGGATCATCGCGCCCGAAAGCTGACCGTCACCTGTGGTCGCGTAATCGAGCAGAATGATGTGTCCGCTCTGCTCGCCGCCGATGTTATAGCCCTCGCGGAGCATTTCCTCAAGTACGTAACGGTCGCCGACTGCTGTAGAAACAAACTTGATTCCCTTCTCGTCACAGAACTTATTGAAGCCCATATTGGTCATCACGGTGCCGACAACAGCGTTTTTCTTGAGAACGCCTCTGTTCTTCATATCGTTGGCACAGATGGCGATGAGATAATCGCCGTCCACCAGCTCACCGTTTTCATCCACCGCAAGGCAGCGGTCAGCGTCGCCGTCAAAGGCGAGACCGCAGCAGAGCTTGTTTTCCTTGACATATTCGCAGAGATTTTCAATATGTGTGGAGCCGCAGTCCTTGTTGATGTTGACGCCGTCAGGCTCAGCGGCAAGGACATGAACCTTCGCGCCGAGCTTTGTGAACAGTTCTTCCGCTGTGCGTGCGGAAGAGCCGTTGGAGCAGTCCAGCGCAATCTCCATTCCCTCCAAATCGACGGGAACAGACTGTACAAGGTGCTCTATGTATTCCTCAGCGGCATTGTCCATATAACGGTAGGTGCCGATGTCGCTTCCCTTCGCGAGGCTGTAAGGAACAACGTGATCGAGAACGATTTCTTCGATTCTGTTTTCCAGATCGTCGGGCAGTTTGGTTCCCTCTGAGCTGAAAATCTTGATTCCGTTGAATTCAAAAGGATTATGTGACGCGGAAATCATGATGCCCGCGTCAGCGTTGTACTTCCCTACCAGATATGCGACGGCAGGGGTGGGTACAACGCCCAGAAGCTCGACGTTCGCGCCGACAGAACAAAGTCCCGCGATCAACGCTCCCTCGAGCATATCACCCGAGCGGCGGGTATCCTTACCGATCAGTATGGTGGGATGCTCCACTTCCTCGCTGATCAAAACCATCGCGGCGGCTCTGCCGATGTTCATTGCCAGCTCCGCGGTCAGTTCTGTATTCGCTACACCGCGCGCACCGTCTGTTCCAAATAGTCTTCCCATTGTTGATTCCTCCATAGTTATCTATTGTGATTTACTTGTTATCAAATAAGCTCGGCTGTGTCACCGCGCCGGGAATGGCTCCCTTGGGGAACTCATAGCCTAAATGGCGGCAGCCCTCGGCGGTGATACATCTTCCTCGTGGGGTGCGGCTGAGAAAGCCGATCTGCATGAGGTAGGGCTCATAAACATCTTCGATTGTCACTGCTTCCTCTCCGATTGCCGCGGCGAGAGTTTCCAGTCCGACGGGGCCGCCGTTGTAAAAGCGGATAATCGCCTCCAGCATACGCCGGTCATTCTGATCCAGCCCCAGCTCATCGATTTCGAGCCTGTCCAAAGCAGTGCGGGCGGTCTCCAGCGTAATCACGCCGTCGGACATCACCTGCGCGAAGTCGCGCACGCGTTTGAGCATACGGTTGGCGATCCGAGGTGTGCCCCGAGAACGGGAAGCGACCTCGATAGCGCCCTCGTAGTCGATTTTGATGCCGAGGATCCCCGCGCTTCGTGTTACGATTTTTGCCAGCTCCTCGGGGGTATACAGCTCCAGGCGGAGCAAAACGCCGAAGCGGTCACGGAGAGGAGCGGTCAGCTGACCCGCGCGCGTCGTCGCGCCGACAAGCGTAAAGTGCGGGAGCGGCAGATGGTAGGACGCCGCCATCTGTCCCTTCCCCGTGATGATATCGATCGCGAAATCCTCCATGGAGGGATAGAGAACCTCCTCCACCGAACGGCTGAGACGGTGGATCTCGTCGATAAAGAGCACGTCTCCCTCATTGAGGTTGGTCAGCAGTGCCGCCAGGTCTCCCGGCTTCTCGATCGCGGGTCCCGAGGTAATACGGATGTTAACGCCGAGTTCATTGGCGATAATGCCCGCGAGTGTGGTTTTTCCCAGACCGGGAGGTCCGTATAAAAGGACATGGTCAAGAGTCTCATGGCGGATCTTTGCCGCCTCAATATAGACGCGGAGATTTTCCTTAGCTTTTTCCTGACCGATATATTCATCCAGATTTTTCGGACGCAGCGGATTTTCTCCTTCGCTTTTGTCCTCGGGAATCTCGTGAGTATCTATTAATCTGTTTTCAAAATCGAAATCATCCGAAAAATGTGTATTGCTCATTTACTGCCTTCCCATCTGTCTGAGTGTCATCGCAATCAGCTTCTCGACAGGCAGCGAGCTGTCAAAAGCTTCCAGAACGGGCGAAACCTCCGCGGGGGTATATCCCAGAACGCCGAGCGCTTCTATCGCCTTGGGTACATTTCCCGACACGGCGGAAACTGCCGCGCCCGGGACGGGGGCGCCGTCGGAAACGATCGCCTGTTTAGCGAGCTTGTCCTTCAGCTCCAGAACAATGCGCTGCGCGATTTTTTTGCCGATTCCCTGCGCCCTTGTGATGGTTTTGATGTCGTCAGTGGCGATAGCCATTGCCATCTGCTCGGGACTGAGCTCCGAGAGCACGGCAAGTCCGGCTTTCGGACCGACACCGCTGACGGAAATCAGCGTTTTGAAGGTTTCCAGCTCTGTTTTCGTCGCGAAACCAAACAACTCCAAAGCATCCTCGCGAACGTTGAGATAGGTGAAAAGCGTTACCTCACTGCCAAGCTTGATTTGCTTGAGCGTGTTCATGGTTGTCTGGCAGTTGAAGCCCACACCTCCGCACTCCACGACCGCACAGGATGTAGTGGTATGTATTAACTTTCCTCTGACGGAATAGAACATCTGTGTTTCCTCTTTCTTACTGATAATGAGAGCCGCTCTGATAGAGCGCGCGGCGCAGCTCGGAGCCTGCCGCCTGCGCGTGACAGATAGCGATAGCGAGTGCGTCTGCGGTATCGTCAGGCTTCGGCATTTCCTCCAGCTTGAGCAGTCTGCGCGTCATCTCCATCACCTGCGGCTTTTTTGCTTTGCCGTATCCCGTGACCGCTGTCTTTACCTGCAGCGGCGTGTATTCAAAAATGGGTATTTTCAGCTTTTGCGCCGCAAGCAGCGTCACTCCTCTTGCCTGAGCCACCTTGATCGCGGTTTTTTGGTTGTTCTGGAAATAGAGCCGCTCAATAGACAGCGCGTCGGGACGGCATCGGCTCAGTATCGTGTACAGCTCATCGTAGATATATTCCAGACGCTGATTAAAGTCGGTGTGCGCCTGAGTTTCAACAGAGCCGTAGCCGATAGCCCTGTAGGTGTTAGCCTGAACATGAACAGCTCCCCACCCTACAATGGCGTAGCCGGGGTCGATTCCGAAAACAACCAAGAAGTATTCCTCCGAAAAATGGCGTAATAAGACATATTAATGACATTCCAACCTATTATAGCACAAAGGTGTATTTTTATCAATAATTATTTTATTTTATCGAGGATAACCGTTTCATCACCGTACCGAAGTTCAAGGGAATCGCCGCAGGGAATATATGAAAAGCCGTAATTCTGAGAGATTTCGGGTACAAATATGACGAGCTGATGGTCATCAAGTACATATTTCCCGCAGATTTGGGCGCTTTCCCCCGCATTTTCGATGAAAAGCGAGGCGGTATCCTCGGAAAACGACAAACTGACACTGACGCCTCCGGCAAATTGCGATTGCCAGGTGTGACTTTTCAACTCTTCCATATATCCTGAGGTGTCCTTCATGCACCCGCCCAATAGCAGGTTGGAAAGCAAAATAATCCAAACGACACATTTTTTCATATTGCGCACTCCTTTCGTATTACAATATGAAAAACAGCTTTCCGATATGTCAAATTTACAGTTTTGTTATAATTCTTGAAACGCAAAATAATTTTTGATATAGTGTAGCTTGGATTGGAGTGATAGAATGCAGCGTGAGATTATCAACCCCTGCAGAGTTTTTGAGGAAAACGGACACGTGATGCAGGCGGGATGGGCAAAGTCGCCGATTTTTTCGTTTAACCGCGAAGACAGCAAGGCGCGCACGATTTGCCGCAGGGAAGGTTTCTGTATCAACAACGGCGAGGTGTCTCTTTACCTGGCGCTTGAACGCTTCGGGAGGGAGCTTTCCGTAAAAATCGCTGTCGCCGATTTGCGTCGCGGAGGAGTTATCGGCGATTGCGTGACCAAAAGGGCTCTTGCTCCCAAGTGGGACGAATTACCTGAGGACGACGGGGAGTTTTTTTACAGTGATAAGCGCATACAATTGCAGCTGACGAGTGTGCCCGAGGGAAAGGTCCTGAAGTGCGTATTTGAGAACTTTGGCGGCAGCAAAAGGCTGGCTTTTCACGTTATTATGGCTCATCTCGGCGGAGACAGCATGAATGAGCTGGCGCCCTTTGAGCGCAACCGCAAGTTCTTCTATTTCAAGCAATTCATCCCGTGCTTTGCCGCCAAGGGTCAGATTCAGGTGGGAAAAATCAATTATTCGCTGGACAGCAGCAGCGCGTGTGCGTACCATGACAGGACCTGCTTTTATAAGCCCCGCCCTCACAGCTATCAGCGCCTGAGCACGGATTTTATGACCGGAGAGAACCGGTTTACACTCAATCTTGCCAGTCGGGTGGGAGATAACCGATTCGGCAACGAAAACTGCTTTTTCTATAACGGAAAGCTCGAGAAGCTGTCTCATATTGACATCAAATTCACACCGAAACGCATCGACCGACCGTTTTATTTCCGCGGGGGAATCTCTGCTCTCGACATCACCTTCAAGCCCTTTACCGTCAAGGGCGATACGATGAAGGCTGAAATGAACAACACTACGATACTGTTCGGCAGACTTTACGGTACGATCAACCGTGTGAATTATGACAAGCCGCTCGTGCTTGATAACGCGCAGGCACACCTGGTTTTATCGGATTTCTGACTTGCATTTCAGAAAAAGATGTGATATAATAACTTAAAACATAGTTATTTGGTGGGATTAGTATGAAAATATCAACAAAAGGTCGCTATGCGTTGCGTATGATGCTGGATTTGGCAGAGCATAAAAACGACGGCTACGTCGCACTCAAGGATATCGCCGCCAGACAGAATATTTCGAAAAAGTATCTTGAACAAATTATTCCCGTACTCAATCGCGCGGATATTCTCAGCGCGAACCGTGGGTACCAGGGAGGCTACAAGCTGGCAAAGGCACCCGATCAGTATAAAATCGGAGACATTCTGAGATTGACGGAAGGCAGTCTGGCTCCCGTCGCCTGTCTGAACCACTGTCCCGTTGAGTGTGAGAGAGCGGAGGATTGTCTCACGCTTCCTCTGTGGCAGGGACTTTACAGGGTTATCAACGAGTATCTTGACAGTGTTACCCTGCAGGATATTCTTGACCGTCAGTCGGAAATGTACGCGAACGATTACGTCATATAAACACCAAGGGCTGTCGCAAGTCGAAAGAATTTGCGGCAGCCTTTGCTCTTCAGTAATATATCAACAATAAGAAATCAGCATAACGCAACAAAGCAGAGAGTGAAGTTTTCCACTTCCTTTTTTGATCAATATCGTTTGGAACACACTAATTCTAATCCTTGATTAATTCATTGAGTATCAGTTGCGTTAAGCTCCGAATAACTGCCTCCTGCACCTTGTTCTGCAATATTTTCCACTGACTGCTGTCTTAAGGGAACCTCTAAAAATTCCTTACCGCGCATAAGCACGACATTGAATCATTAGAGATTCCCTTAAGTTTTTTATCGAGGATTAGTATTATTTGTAGAAATTCGGAAATAGTTGTGTTTGTCCATTGGTATTGCATCATCTGCAGAAACTCAAGGGAGAGTAGGTACCAAAAAGAATCAGCCTGTCCGAACGAACGGGATATCGCTTCTCAAATCTCTTTATCAATTCATCGGTAATTCTCATAAGCGGTTTTGTCCTTGTAAAGCATTTCCCGGTAATTATAATAATTCACATCCGGTAAAAGATTACACTGATGTGAATCAGCGGTCAAGGTCAGAAGCCGGCATGGAAGACCGACCGTCCTGCAAAGCCGCACAAGGAATTTCACAACCGACAGAAAATAACCCTCGGAAAATTGTGCCGGATTCTCCGAGGGTTAGTAAAACTATATTGATATTACAGCGTTTGTGAGATTAAGACTTCTCATGTTGGAATGCCGGCTTATGCGGTTATCAATTCGCCGATGCGGTTTTCGTCACCATAACCTGCCAGATAGCGCTGAATGCTTGTGCCGTCGCTGATATTCAGACCGTTGCCGTCAATGTCGGCGGCTTTTTCGTTGAAGTTCGGAACGTCGATTTCAGCGATTTTTTTCTGTATCTCTGTCACGTCATTGATACTAACCACTCCGTCTCCGTCAGCATCGCCGAGAATGTAGCTTTCTCCGCCCTTTGAGTCGGAGATGACAAGCTCCTTTTCACCGAAACCGCCTGAGATGATCTCTACTCCCTCGCCGAGCACAACCGCGCCCTCCTTGTCGGCAATCTTCTCGCAGACCGCCTTCTGAACAGCC
>ONSE01000086.1 GCA_900320415.1 uncultured Eubacteriales bacterium | reverse complement strand
TCGGAGAAGGAACGCAGGTACATGAACTGCTCCTGGTCGGCGGTGATGTCACAGACGGGCGCGAGGTTCACGTTGACGCCCAGGGACAGGAGCAAATCCGCCTTTTCGGTCTCCGCTCCCGTGACTGCCTCCCAGCCTCCGTAGGTGTAATATTCTTTCGGAGAAATAAACGCCTCGTCGCGGAAGTGGGAGCTGACGCGCACGACCGTGCCGCCCTCTTCATCAACGGCAATCAGCATGGGGATACGGGAGGCGTCCTGCCAGCTCTGAATCTCCGCCTTTACCTCTTCCCCGCTCCTGTCCGCAAAGTCGCGGTCAAAGAGGACATAGCCGCCCAGGTGGTATTTTTCCGCGGTCTCCAGGGCTTCCTCCTCGGGACAGCGCGCGAGAAACATCTGACCGACCTTCTCCTCAAGGCTCATTGCCGCGATCATCTCGTCGAGCTTGTCAACGGCGGGCTCGGTCGGCTCGGGCGCGGCTGTCGAAGCGACCACCGCCGCTTCGCTGTCCTGCCGCGGCTCAGGCGCGGAGCTCTGCGCGGCGCAGGCGGTCAGACTGAGCAGCAGCGCCAGTATGACGGAAACGGATAATAGTTTTTTCATAGCATTTTCCCTCACTGAACAATCACGTCACAGGCGGTCTTGACGCCGTTGGGCAGCTTGCAGGTGATCACCGCGCTGCCGCGTGAACGCGCTATCACCGAGCCGTCGGCGTACACCTCCGCTACGTTCGGGTCGGAGGAGGTGTAGGTCACGGTATGCGATACGGTTCCCTCCAGGAACTCGGGAATCAGCAGCGAGCTTTCAAACGGATTGAGCGACACGGCGCTGCGGTTGAGGTACAGACAGAGCGGATTCTGCTTGACGTCAACCCTCAGACGCGCGATCCTGCCGTCGGAGGTCTCCGCGCGGACAAATGCCTCTCCCACCGATTTGGCGGTGACGGTGCCGTTTTCAACCGCCGCGACCTCGCTGTCCGAGCTTGTCCAGCTCACCTCGCCGAAGTAGGAATAACCGTTCATCATCAGGGAGGTTTGTACGCTCTCGCCCTTCGCGAGCGACAGCGACTCCTCGCCGAAAGCGAGAAGGTATTTCTGCTCGAACAGATCGTTGAGCTTTTTTTCCACCATTCTGCCGTAGACCTTCTCCTGCGCGTAGGCAAGGGGGTGAATGCGATCGGCGGTTTTCTTGGAATCGTTGCAGTAAAAATACTGGTTGTTGATGCTCTTATTGACGGCGGTGAAGTCGGTTTCCCCGCTGATATCCACATAGGGGATATCCCACTTGTCAAGCGCTTTTTTGATGGTATCCCAGCGAAGCGCATGGTCGTCGTCGTCGTACTCGTGGCAGAGCACAAAGAGCTTGACCGCGTCGGGATAGTTCTTTGTCAAAAACCAGCAGATGCGCTCCACCGCACCCGCTGTGGAAAACTCGTCATAGATGCCATTGCGGTTGTTATCCGCCGTGACGGTGCCGATCCTGACGTCCAGAAACATATCGTTGAAGCCGCCGTCGAGCAGGATCACGTCGTAGTCGCCCTTCATCTGAAGCACACGCTCCAGGATGCTCTCGCTGTCTGTGATGGGGTTGTCCTTGACGCGCGCGAGGGTGGTTCCTCCGACCGCCTTGTCCACAAAGTCCATGCCGTAGTTATAACCGATATAATGGCAATAGGAGTAAAACTCGCTGCCGAAGGTGTCGGTGCCTGTGCCCTTGGCGATGCTGTCGCCGTCGCAGTACATCGTCCTGCCGTAGAGGAAGCTGCCCGCGGGCTTCGCGAATTTGACGGCAGGCAGGCTGTAGTAGCTGATCTCTCCGCTGACATACTCGCCCAGCAGCTCGGAGTCCGCTCCGTCGACCGCTCCGTCGCAGTTGAGGTCGGCGCTGAGGCGCTGCGTGAGCGTCAGTTCTCCGCCGTCAGAATAATTCCTTAAAAGAATCAAGTCGCCCGCGTCGATCACGCCGTCCGCGTTCAGATCTCCGAAGGAAAGCTCTCCCTTGCTGTCAAAGCTCAGCTGCTTTGCCTGCGCGAAATCCTCGGCGGCGGTACCGCTGTAGCCCGTCACGATGAAGGAATCATCAACGGTATAGTCCTGCGTGCTGACCAGCCTGTCGTTGGGATAGTCCTGCACGCCCGTCACGGTTTCGCAGCGCACCGCGAAGGCGTCTGCGCCGATTTCATAGACCGTTGAGGGAATGGTCACGCCGTGGAGGGACGGACAGTTCATAAACGCGCCGAAATCTATCTTTTGTAACCCGTCCGGAAGTGAAACATTTCTCAGATTGGAAGCGCCGTAGAACGCCCACCAGCCGATTTCCCTGACGGTGGAGGGAAGATCGACCGACTCGAGCCTGGAGCCGCAAAAAGCCGCCCTGCCGATCCTGACGACGGGATAGTCTCCCAGCGTCCCGGGAACGGCGACGGACGCGTCAATTCCCTGATACGCCGTGATCACGGCGCCGCCGTCCTCGACGGTATAGAGCCAGTCTCCGCTCCGCGCGGCAGAGGAATTCTCGGCAAAGGCGGTAACGGTAAGCGAGCACAAAATTGTCATCGTTAACAGAATCGCGATAGTTTTTCTCATGATTCCTCCCAAATAAGCTATACAAATACATACACACTCTTTTATTTTACAGGTTTGTTACGGATTTGTAAACACCCTTCGAGAAAAAAATACAAATTTTTTCGACAAAGTGCGTGCTTTTTTCACTGCGGAGCCCGCCGAAAAGAAAAGGAGCGGAAAACCCGCTCCCGTTGGTCTTAAGGGAACCTCTATGTCCCGCAAAATCAGGCTGAGCGCCTCGCCCCGGTCGGTACCGAGGGCGGCGGCAACCTCCTCGACCGCCATCTTCTCCGCCTCCCTGAGGATCCTGTCGTCCGCGAGATGCAGCCTTCTGCCGCGCGCCAGCAGTCTGCGCTCCTGCGCGTGGAGCAGACGCACCAGCGCCATCAGCTCGCCGCAGTCGCCCCTCGCGATCATCTCCCTGAATACCTCATTGCGGCGGATATCGTCGCCGATCCACTCCAATTCATTCGACCCGAGGGACGCAAGGAGCGCTCTGACCTCCCCTGCGGATTTCACCCTGCGGATCCTGCCCACGAGCTTTTCGTTCTGCGTCGGCACATAAACGGTGGAGCCCACAGCGCCCAAAGGCTTGAGCACATAGTATTCCATGCTGACGGAACCGATTTTTCTCACGGTGACGCCCTCGATGACGCACACGCCGTTTGCCCCGTAAATGACTGTCTGACCGCTTGTATACATAGTATCCCTTCTATCGTTTGATTTATTCTCATTATAGCATTTTCCGCAGTTTTTTGTCATAGGCAAAATGGCCAAATCAACGTGCGGATCCTTCGGCAAATTTCCCGATAAACGGGAAACAACCGGGATCGCTCCCGGTTGTTTTAGGGGGTATATTGGGTTATAGAAGGAATAAACATAGTTATGAAATAAGCATTATTAAAAGAAGAACTCCTAAAATCACCTAAAAACCAAAGAGAGTAATGCTTATTTCGCTGTGTCAAATTGACAAGTTAATTATACACAAATGTTACATTATATTCAGTTGCAAATGCAACGAAGAACAGGTTTCGAGATAAAATAATCACGCAAATTATTGTATATGATGCATAATTTTTGATGGTATTTTGCCTGAATACGACGAAATCGCTTCATTTTACACAAACAGCAGCAGGAAATCCTGCTGCTGTGATGAAGCTGATATTCAGTAAATATACGCAAAATATCACCGTGCTGCAGTCGCTGCCTCCTTGCCCTTGCTGACAATGATAGTGATATTCGTGCCATACTCCACGCTCTCGCCCTCGCTGTGATTCTTGTAGCCGACGACTCTGCCCTCGGCGTACTTGTCGCTGTAGGCGTACTCGGCTGTCGCGAGCAGACCGTTCGCGGCGATATCGGCGGACGCCTGGTCAAGGGAAAGTCCCTCGATCTTGGGAAGCGTGCGCTGCTGCGCGCCCTTGCTGACGGTCACGCTGATGATCACGGTGCCCTCCTGGTTGACCTTGGAGCCCGCGGCAGGGCTTTGCGACATGACAATGCCCTCCCGGTAGTTGTCGCTGTACTCGTCGGAGAAGTTGCGGACAAGGGTGACGCCGCTTTCGGACTTCGCCGCGCTGACAGCCTCCTCATAGGTCTTTCCGACAAAATCGGGAACGGTGGGACCTGTCCACTCCGTGCTCTGGGTGGACTCCTGCGTGGCGTTCTGGTTCCCTCCGAAGAAGCCCTGCAGGGGATTCTGCATCAGCCAGAACACGCCCGCCACCGCGAGGATCGCCGCGGTTACCGCCATGGAAATGATCGTGATCGAAACACGCGACATTCCGCCGCGGTTTTTCTGCTTTCCCCCGTCGCGCGAGATGTTCATGCTCGCCGTGCGGGAGATCTCGTCCTGGATCGCCTTGGCGGTGTGCGCCACGGAAAGCTGCGAGCGAAGCTCGTCAAAATCGGTGATACGGTTCTCGCGCTCGACCTGCAGGCCGTTCGCAAGCGCAGAAACGACGTGCGGCGGGAGCTTCTTGACGGTGGTCGTGCTCATCAGCAGACGGCTGTCCTGCAAGCGCTCGGGAGCGCTCTTGGGCAGATGACCCGTGAGAGCGTAGAACAGCGTCGCGCTGAGGCCGTAGATATCGGTGATATCGTCAAGCGGGAAGTTGCTCTCGTACTGCTCGGGAGCCGCCGCGCCCGAAAACAGCTGGGACTTGAGGGAGGTGCCTCTCTTGCGCTCGTTCTCTGTGGCAAAGCCCGAGATCTTGAGCTTTCCCGAGGCGGTGATGTACATATTTTTGGGCGAGATGGCGTAATGACCCACGCCCCTCTTGTGCAGCGCCTCCAGCGCGGAGATCACGGGCATGAACAGCGGGCGGGCGATATCCCACTCCAGACTGCCGCCGCTGCGCTTCACATACTCCTCAAAGGGAATCAGGTTCTCGTTGTCCTCAATGACATAGACGGTGTTGTTCTCCTCAAAGACATTGTGGATATCGAGCAGCGCGGAAAGCTCACGCAGCTCCGCGAGAATGCGGAAATAGCTGAAAAAATCATCCTTCAGCTTTTCATAAACCAGGCGGTTCTCATAATTGACCCTGACCTGCGTTTCTCCCTCGGCTCTGCTGAACAGACCGATGGGCAGAAACTCGCAGACGATCGCGACATCTCCCGTCTGCTTGTCATAGCAAAGATAGCGTGTGCTCTCGCCGTTGGTGTCGATCCCGACGCCTACGATATATCTGTTAGCCAGCACCGTTCCGTAAGGCAAAAACGGCGCCGTCTGTTTTTCGGCATTGTCAAAGCCGCAGTTGGGACAGAATCTCCTGTCTCCGATCTCCTGCATACATCCCATGCACAATGACATTCTTCTTTTCACTCCCTGTCCGTATTCTCCGATTGACTGCTTCTCATTATTTTCAACACAAATTTTCCAAAAAGAATTATATCACACCGCAATTCTCCTTTTCAAGATTTTGGTGTGTCATTATAGTTACATTTTTGTTATAGGGAACCTTCCTTCTCAGCCCGTACCGCTCCGCATCTTCCGTATAGGGCGCCGCACTGTTTCCGGGCCAGCTGCATGAGGTGTTCCCGGGCTTGTAATCATCTGTTATTTCCCGGCGTTCTCAGAGAAAGCGGTCGTCCGTGTTGACGACCAGCAGCGCCCTGCCGCTTTCCACGGTAATGACGCAGCGCTCTCCCTCAAAGATATTGGAAACGCCGATGGGCACGCCGCTCTTCATCCGATAGCGCGAAAGCGGATAATGCGCGCCGCTGATGCTGAGAGCCGCCTCGCCGCAGCCGAACGGAAAGAGCGAAAAAGTCAGTCCGTCCCTGCCGTCAAAGCGGTGCTCACCCCTGTCGAGCAGGCGGATCTCCTCCCTCTCCGAGAGGATCACCGCGTCCGCTCCCCTGTCAAGCGCGAACTCCAGCGCGCAGAGATTGGCGAGGGTGTGGTCAAGCCTGCCGCCCGTCGCGGCGAACAGCAGCAGCTCGTCACATCCCCGCTCCAGCGCCTTTTCCACGCAGTGGAGGGTGTCGGTGAAGTCCTTTTCACGGTTGAGGCGGACAGTGTTCCCGCCCTCGGGTACCTCGCAGGGACAGGAGTCAAAATCCCCGATGATGACAGAGGGGGTGATCCCCGCCTGCCTTGCGTAGGAGTAGCCCCTGTCCGCACAGAGCACAAACGCTCCCTCCGGGATACGCTCCCGTATATAGCCGATGTCGGGAGACGGCGCTCCCGCGATGATATATGCTTTCATATGCCTTTTCCCGCCGTCACCTGAACTGCCACGGCTTCAGATCCTTCACCTCTTCGTACATGGCGACGTAGCTCCTGTGGCGGCTGGGGGCGATCTTGCCCTCGCGCAGCGCCCCGAGTACGGCGCAGCCCTTTTCGCAGGTGTGGAGGCAGGAGGTGAAGCGGCACTGCCCGAGATACTGCTCAAACTCGGGGAAGCAGTATTGCAGCCGCTCCTTTTCTATCATTTCGTACCGCTGCAGATCAACGGTGGAAAAGCCGGGGGTGTCGGCGACATAGCAACCGTCCTTCTCGAACAGCTCCACCACTCGGGTGGTGTGTCTGCCTCTGCCCAGCTTCTCGCTGATCTGTCCCGTGCTCAGCTCCAGATCGGGAAAGAGCATATTGAGCAGCGTGGACTTGCCCACGCCGCTGTTGCCCGTGAAGGCGCTGACCTTGCCGCGCAGACAGCGCAGCAGGGCGTCCGCCTCCTCCCTGCTGTCGGGCGAGCACTGAAAGACGGGGATCCCGCTCAGGCGGTAGATATCCGCCACCTCGTCACCGCTTTTGAGGTCGTTCTTGGAGACCACGATCACGGGCTCCATCCCGTTGTTCACGGCGGCGGCGGTCATCTTGTCAATTATCGTGTAATTCGGTTTGGGATCGACGGTGGAGCATACGATCACCAGCGCGTCGATATTGGCGAGGGCGGGGCGCTTGAGCTTGTTTTTGCGCGGAAGGATCTCCTCGATCGCGCAGTAGCCGTCGTCGGGCACGGATATCAGCACCCTGTCGCCGACAACGGGAGCGTTGCCGCTCTTGCGGAAGCTGCCGCGCGCCTTGCACTCATATTCCTTATCCTCACAGCGGACGTAATAGAATCCGCCGATGGATTTCATCAGGAGCCCCTGCCGTTGCGTCATCTGTAGATTTCCTCATAATCCATCGGGAAATCGGGGTCATACTCCGTCGTCGCCGGCTCGGTATAGATCGGCTCCGTCACGGGTTCGGTATAGATCGGCTCCGTCACGGGCGCGGTCGTCGCCTGCTGGTACTCGTGGGTGACGGTGTTGGTCACGGCGCCGATGGAGAAGTCGATCGTGTATTCACGGTACACCTGTCCGTCGAGCTGTACGACGATGCTCTTGGTGCCCGTGCCCTCAAACTTGAGGGTATAGGTGCTGTTGTAGGCGGGGATCAGCGTCTTGGACTGGCTGGAATCGATCGCGCCGTCCACTATGACGGTCATCTCTACGGAGCCCTGCACCTGGGTGGGCAGGTCAACATAGACCTCTACGCTGCGCTTGTCGCCCTTGCCCGAGCTGACGTTCAGCGTGACGACCGTGCCCTTCTCCACCTTGCCGTAGGGCAGCGGTGAGGAGCTGACGACGGTGTCCTTGGCTTCCTTGCTGTCGTCGTTGTAGTTGACCTCAACGGTGAAGCCCAGGTCGCTGAGCTTGGACTGCGCCTCCGAAAGGCTGCTGCCCAGAACAGAGGGGATCTCCACGCTCTCGTTGCGCGTACCGTTGGCGATATAGACATACACGGTGGAGCCGATGGTCGTCTTGGCTCCCGCCGCGGGGAAGGTGTCGATGGTGTAGCCCTTGGGCGTCTTGGTGTTCTCCACATAGACGACCTGCGGCATCAGGGTCTTGTCGCGGAGCGACTTGGTGGCGTCGTTCTCGCTGTAGTTGGTGACGAAGGGCACGGCGATCTCCGTATCGGTGCCGTTGACGGTCAGGGTGATGGTCGAGCCTGTCTTGACCTTCATGGAGCCTGCCGCGGGCTCCTGCGAAAGGATCTCACCGAGCTCCTTGCTCTGGTCATACTTGCTGTTGACCTCATAGACAAAGTTGTCGGGGTTGTTTTCCTTGACCTCCACCAGCGTCTTGCCGACGAGGTTGGGAACGTCAACATCCTTGGTCTGGTTGGAGTTGAACGCCTTGACGAGGGCGATGGCGAAGAACACCGCGCAGACGAGGAGCGAGGCGATCAGCACGCCCTTGATCACATAGAACACGGGGCTGTGCTCCTTGATGTAGTCCTCCTCCTCGACAAAGTCGTCCTCCTCTTCCTCCTTGGGACGGGTGACGGGAGTTTCGTCCTTGGGTCTGTCCTTGATATTGCTGACAAACTTGGTGGGCTGGCTGTCCACAAAGGAATTGCCGTAGTCAAACACGATGGAGGGGTTGAGTCGGAAGCGTTCCAGCTCGCTGAGCATCTCCGCCGCCGAGGTGTAGCGGTCGGCAGGCTGCTTCTGCATCGCCTTCATGGTGATCTGCTCAAGACCGATCGGTATTCCCGGGTTGACCTCGCGCGGTCTTTTCGGGGTGGACTGCAGCTGCATGAGCGCGACCGTCACGGCGCTGTCGCCGTCGAAGGGCAGTCTGCCCGTGAGCATCTCATAGAGCATAACGCCGACGGAATAGATATCTGTCTTGCCGTCGGTGTTGTCGCCCCTCGCCTGTTCGGGCGCGATATAATGCACCGAGCCGATCGCCTGGTCGGTCATGGTGCGCGTTGCCTTGTCCGAGAAGCGCGCGATGCCGAAGTCCGTCACCTTGATGGTGCCGTCCTGCAGGAGCATGATATTCTGCGGCTTGATGTCCCTATGGACGATGCCGCACTCGTGCGCGTGCTGCAGCGCCTTGAGGATCTGGGTGGTGAGATGGAGCACATCCTTCCATTCGATGATGCCCTGGCGGTCGATGTACTCCTTGAGGGTGATGCCGTCGATGTACTCCATGACGATGTACTGGATCATGTCGCCGAAGCTGACGTCATACACCTTGACGATATTGGGATGCGAAAGCATGGCTATCGCCTTGGACTCGTTCTTGAAACGGCGGATGAATTCCTCGTTGTTGAGGTACTCGTCCTTGAGGATCTTGATGGCGACCTCGCGGTCGTCCACCGTGTCGTTGCAGCGATAGACGTTCGCCATGCCGCCGACGCCGATCAGCTCATGTATTTCATAGCGTCCGTCTAGACGCTTACCGATATATTTATCCATTTAACGCAGCTTCCTTTCTCAGTAAATGACGGTGGCGGTGATATTGTCGGTGCCGCCGCCTGCCTTGGCACAGTCAACCAGCTTGTTGATCAGACCGTCTCCGCGGTTCTCGTGGCAGATCTTTACCATGTCGCCCGTGGTGACGTGGTTGGAGAGTCCGTCTGTGCAAATCAGCAAAACGTCGCCGTAGATAAAATTGGCTTCTATGTAATCGAGACGCACACTGGGCTTGATCCCCAGCGCGCGGGTGATGAAATTCTTGTTCGGGTGGTGCTGCGCCTGCTCGTAGGTCAGCTCGCCGCGGCGCACCATCTCCTGCACCACGGAATGATCCTCGGTGAGCTGCTTGATCTTGCCGCCGCGGATCGCGTAGGTGCGGCTGTCGCCCACATGAACCACATGAACGGTGGTGTCCTTGACAAACACAAATTCGCAGGTGGTTCCCATGCCCGCGAGCTCGGGATCCTTCGCCTGCAGCTCAAATACCCTGAGGTTGGCGTTCATAACGATCTCCGCCATCAGCTCGCCGATCTGTTCCTTTGTCATGTCCTCCTTGTAGAGGTCGGTAATCTTGGTACTGATGTACTCCACGGCGGTCGCGCTCGCGATGTTGCCGCCGTTTGCGCCGCCCATTCCGTCACAAACCACTGCCCATACGCAGCTGGGAGAAATAACTCCGAAGCGGAAATCATCCTGATTTTGTGTGCGGACGAGTCCTATGTCGCTTTTGCTGAATACTTCCAAGTTATAAATCCTCCTTAATCGAATCGATGTGTTTTCTTCTCAGCTGGCCGCAGGAGGCGTTGATATCGCTGCCGAGGGTGCGCCTGACGGTGGCGGCGATGCCCCTGCCTGCCAATATGTCCGCAAAAGACTGCTGTCTTTTGATGCTGCTCTTGTTAAAGCCCGTGCCCTCCACCGCGTTGACGGGGATCAGGTTCACGTGGCTGTGTGTGCCGCTCAGCTTTTGCGCCAGCTCCCGCGCGCATTCGTCGGAATCGTTGACGCCGCTGATGAGGGCGTATTCATAGGTCACTCTCCTGCCCGTCGCTTCAAAATAGTCCGCGCACGCCCTGAGGAGCTGCTCCATGGGATACGCCCTGGCGATCGGCATGGTGCGCGAGCGGAGCTCGTCGTTCGGCGCGTGGAGCGAGACCGCGAGATTGATCTGGAAGCGGTACTTCGCCAGCTCGTAGATCTTCGGCACGATGCCGCAGGTGGAGAGGGTGATGTGACGGGTGCCGATGTTGAGGCTCTGCTCCGAGGAAACAAGACGGATGAAGCGGACAACATTTTCAAAGTTGTCCAGCGGCTCGCCCATGCCCATGAGCACCACGTTGGAGACGCGGATATCCAGATCGCGCTGCGCCGCCTCGATCTGCGCGAGCATTTCGGACGCGGTGAGAGAGCGCGAGAATCCGCTTTTGCCCGTCGCGCAGAAGGTGCAGCCCATCCTGCAGCCCACCTGGGTGGAGATACAGATGGAATATCCGTGCCTGTAGCGCATCACCACAGACTCGACGCACTCGCCGTCCGCGAAGGCAAAAAGATACTTGACTGTTTTATCATACCTTGAAACAAACTTTTTTTCAATAATTGCAACAGAAATGTAACAATAATTCTGTATAAATTTTTTCAAATCGGCAGGGAGGTTCTTCATCTCCTCCGCCGACGCCGCGCCCTTTTTCAGCCAGTCAGCCACCTGCTTCGCGCGGAATTTCGGGAAACCGCCGCCCGTGATCAGGGCGGTCAGCTCCTCAGGGGTCATGGATTTGATGTCGGCTCTCTCCGTCATGTCCGCCTCCTTGTGAAGGCGGCGAAGTAGAAGCCGTCGGTGTCCGCCGTGTGCGGCATGAGGGTGATCTCATAGGGCTGCTCGGCAAAGGCGCGCCCGATTTCATCAGGCAGCGCGAGCGGCACTCCCTCAAATTCGGGGTGCTCCTTCAAAAATCTCGCCGCGGTCTCATTGTTCTCGGCGGGATTGAGCGTGCAGGTGGAATAGATCAGCCTGCCCCCTTCCGCGAGATACCGCGCGCTGCGGCAGAGGATCCGGTACTGCAGCGCGGGCAGGTCGGTTTCGGTGAGGTTCTCCTTGTAGCGGATCTCGGGCTTGCGCGAGAGGATCCCCAGTCCCGAGCACGGGACGTCGCAGAGGATCCTGTCGGCGTCGGGCAGCGGCTCTCCCGCCGCGCCGTCGCGCTTTTCGGTCACGACGGACGTAATCCCCAGACGCTTCGCGCCCTGCGCGATCAGCTTTAATTTATGGTCGTGGAGGTCGCAGGCAAGGATCCTGCCGCTGTCCCCCATGCGCTGCGCCGCCGTGAAGCTCTTGCCGCCCGGGGCGGCGCAGATGTCGAGCATCCTCTCCCCCGGCTGCGGGTCGAGCGCCTGCACGCAGAGCTGCGAGGACGCGTCCTGGATATGGAACAGCCCGTCACGGTAGGCGTTCAGCCGCTCCACCGCGCCCGTGCCGCTCAATGACAGCGCGTCGGGCAGAAAAGGAATCCTCTCCGCCTTCACGCCCTCGGCTTCGAGTATCCCGATCAGTGAATCCGCGTCGGTTTTCAGCGTGTTGACGCGCGCGCAGATGCGCGGCCTGCCGCTGAGATGCGAAAGCAGCGCCTCGGCGTTCTCCTCCCCGTATGCCTCCGTCCAAAGTCCGACAAGCTCCCGGGGCGCGGAGTACTTGATGCTGAGATAGTACTCCCTGTCCTTTTCGTCGGGCAGACGGTACTTCACCTCCGCGCGCGTGATGCTGCGGAGGAGTCCGTTGATGAAGCCCGCCGACTTTTGCAGGCGGTGCTTCTTCGCGAGGTTCACACTCTCGTTGACCGCCGCGCTCTCAGGCACCTTGTCCATGAAGAGCAGCTGCAAAACGCCCATGCGGAGGATGAGCTTTGTCTTGATTTCAATTTTCCTTAACGGAATTTTGGAGTATTGCTTGATGATATAGTCGAGCGTGAGCTGACGCTCGAGCACACCGTACACCAGCGCGGACACAAAGGCGCTGTCCACGCCGCTGAGACGGTTCCCCCGGATGGCGTTTGCCAGCGCGAGGTTGGAATACGCCTTGTCCTCTTCGATTTTCAGCAGAACTTGGAGCGCGACGCCCCTCGGATTTGGCATATCAGTTTCTTCTCCTTGCAATCAGAATCAGCCGCAGCAGCTGCATGATGGCGGTCACCGCGGACGCGACGTAGGTCATTGCCGCCGCCTGCAGTACGCTCTTGGCGCCCTTGTATTCCTCTCCCGCGAGGAGGCTGGTGTCGCGGAAGCAACTGAGGGCACGGCGCGACGCGTCGAACTCCACGGGAAGGGTGACGAGCGTGAACAGCACGGACAGCGAAAAGAGGATGATGCCGATATAGAGCAAAACGGTACCGATCCTCGCGTAGAATATCAGACCGAGCATGATCAGGATCCAGCTCAGCTTGGAACCGATGTTGGCGGCAGGCACCAGAAATCCGCGGATCTTGTTGGGCACGTAGTTCTGCGCGTGCTGCACCGCGTGGCCTGCCTCGTGGGCGGCGACGCCCACCGCCGCGACGGAGGTCTGCGCATAGACCGCGTCGGACAGGCGGATGACATTGGTTCTCGGGTCAAAATGATCGGTCAGCTTGCCCGCTACGTGCTCGATGCGCACACCGCTGACGCCGTTCTGACGGAGCACATACTCCGCAGCCTGCGCGCCCGTCATGCGGCGCGAGTTGGGGATCTGCGAGTACTTTGAGAAAGCGGAGCTGACCTTGATCTGACAGAACAGGGACAGCAGGACGCAGGGCAGAATAAACACCAGATACGTCCAGTCAAAGCCGTAGTAATGCATGATATCTCCTTTGTGAAATCAGTCGAGGGTGTCCCCGACGCTGAGCCGGTGACCCGCGAGGAATGCCTCGGCGGTCATCCGTTTCCTGCCCTCCTGCTGCAGCTCCAGAATCTCGACGGAGCCTTCGCCGCACGCCACGATCAGCGGTCTGACGCTGAGGACAGTTCCTGCCGCGCCGCTCTTTTCCGACAGGCGCGTGGCGTGGATCTTGCATCTCTTGCCGCCGATGTCCGCGGTGGCGACAGGCCACGGGCTGAGTCCCCTGACCTTGTTGTGTACCTCGCGCGCGGTCTTTGTAAAATCGATCGGGCAGAGGCTCTTGTCTATCTTCGCGGTATGGGTCGCGAGGGCTTCGTCCTGCTTGTGCGGCGTGATCTCTCCCCTTCCGAGCTTCTCGAGCGTCTCGAGGATCAGATCGCCGCCCAGCTGCGCGAGCCTGTCAAACAGCTCTCCCGCTGTCTCGTTCTCCCCTATCGGCGTTTCCGCCGTGAGAAGGATGTCGCCCGTGTCCAGTCCTACGTCCATCTGCATGGCGGTGACGCCCGTCACCGCCTCGCCGTCGAGCACCGCCTGCTGAATCGGGGCGGCGCCGCGGTACTTCGGCAGCAGCGAGCCGTGGATGTTGACGCAGCCGTACTGCGGCAGCTCCAGCACCGACTTCGGCAGAATCTGCCCGTAGGCGGCGACCACGATCACATCGGGATTTAATTCCTTTAAGGAAGTATAGGCTTCCTCACCTTTCATGGATCCCGGCTGAAAAACAGGGATCCCCAGCGCCTCGGCGCAGACCTTGACGTCGGGCGGCGTGAGAACCATTTTCCTGCCCCGCGGCTTGTCGGGCTGCGTGAACACGGCTATGACCTCGTGAGCTTCGCTCGCCGCGAGCTTCTCCAACGCGGGCACGGCAAAATCGGGCGTGCCCATATATACTATTCTCATCGGAACCGTCCTTTATTCTTTGTCCATCGCCTCGACCTCGGCAGGGGTCAGGATGCGCTTGGCGACATCCTTGAACACCACGCCGTTGAGGTGGTCGAGCTCGTGACAGAACGCCTTGGCGAGCAGCTCTCTGCCGTCAACGGTGAACTCGTTTCCGTTTCTGTCCTGCGCCTTTACCTTGACGTACTCGGGACGCCTGGTGATTCCCCACTCCCCGGGGAAGGAAAGGCAGCCCTCCAGTCCCTCCTGCTCGCCGCTGTAGGCGACGATCTGCGGATTGACCAGCTCAATGACGCCCTCGCCTACGTCCACGACGACCACGCGGCGCAGCATTCCGACCTGCGGCGCGGCAAGTCCGACGCCGTTCGCCTTGTGCATGGTCTCCGCCATGTCGTCAAGCAGCGTCGCGAGCTTCGCGTCAAATTTTTCAACGGGACGGCACTTCTTCTTCAATATCGGGTCGCCGTCCTTGACAATATTTCTGATAGCCATTGTATCACCCTTGTTTCATTTAGTTTTAACACACCAGCGCGTTCATATCCGCGGTCGCGGTGACCTTGCGGAACTCCTTGTTCTCGTGAAAGCGCGTGAGCACAGAGGACAGCAGCGCACGGAAGGCGCGGTTGTTCCTGCACTTGATGATCAGCTTGTAGCGGTATTTGTTGCTCACCTTCACCACCAGAGCGGGAGACGGTCCCAGCACACGCAGCGGCATCTGCGGACACTCCCTCCGCGCCGTGCGGGAAAACTCGCTGAGAAACGCTCCCGCCGCCCGCAGCGTGAGCGGCTGATCCTCCCCGACAAAGCCGATCAGACAGATGTCCGCGAAGGGCGGGTAGAGCATCATCTCGCGCATCCTGATCTCGGTGGCGTAGAACGCGTCGTAGTCCTGCCGCGCCGCCATGCCGATGATCAGGTTGTCGGGCGTGTAGGACTGGATCACCGCGATCCCCTTTTCCCTGCCCCTGCCGCTTCTGCCGACCACCTGCGTGAGCAGCGAGAACGCGCGCTCATAGCTGCGGTAGTCGTCGGCGTAGAGGGCGTGGTCGGTGTTGAGAACGCCGACGAGGGTGACGTTGGGAAAGTCCAGCCCCTTGGCGACCATCTGGGTGCCGACCAGAATGTCATACTCCCCGCGTGCGAAGGCGGAGATCATCTTTTCATAGGACGATTTCGAGGAAGCCGCGTCGGTGTCCATGCGCAGCACGCGCGCCTCGGGAAACAATTCGGAGATATCCTGCTCCGCCTTCTGGGTGCCCGTGCCGCCGAGGCGCAGACTGACGCCGTGACAGGAGGGACACTCGCCCGTGAAGGGAACGGAATAGCCGCAATAGTGGCACATCAGGCGGTTGTTGCGGCTGTGGTAGGTGAGCGATATGGAGCAGTTGGGACAGGTGACGCTGTCTCCGCATTTGGTGCAGGTCACGAAGGAATTGTGTCCCCTGCGGTTGAGCAGCAATATGCTCTGCATCCCGCGCTCCAGATTTTGTTCTATATGCTCCAGCAGCACCGACGAGAAGCCCGTGGCGTTGCCGTTCTGTATTTCAAGATTCATGTCCGCCGTGACGACCTCGGGCAAAACTGCCGTGCCGTAGCGGTTTTTGAGTACGTTCAGGGAATAGCGTCCCGTTTTTGCATAGTAAAAGCTCTCCACGCTCGGGGTGGCGGAGCTGAGCACCAAAAGCGAGTTGTTCCGCGCCACGCGGAACATAGCGACCTCCCGCGCGTGATAGCGCGGCGAGCTCTCGGACTTGTAGCTGTACTCCTGCTCCTCGTCCATGATCACCAGACCGAGCCGCTCAAACGGCGCGAAAACCGCGCTGCGCGTACCGATAGCGATCTGCGCCATGCCCTTTTTGACGCGCTTGTATTCGTCGAGCCTCTCGCCCGGGGAGAGCGCGCTGTGGAAAACCGCGATCCTGTCCCCGAACCGCTTCGTGAACAGGCCGACAAACTGCGGCGTGAGAGAGATCTCGGGCACCATCACGATGACGCCCCTGCCGTCGCTCATCACGCGCTCGATCAGCTTCATAAACACGCTCGTCTTGCCCGAGCCTGTCACGCCGTACAGCAGACTGACGCGCGGCTTTTCGTCGGTGTAGTCGGCGTAGAGGTTGTCGCACGCCCGCTGCTGCTCCTCCGAGAGCACCAGTTCGCCCGCCGTTTCGTCCGCGGCGCGCCCCTCGATGCGGAACACCTCTTCGTCAAAAAAGTAGATCGCGCCCTTTTTGACCAGCGCGTCCAGCACCGCGGAGCTGACGCCCGTGAAGTAGCGGATCTCCTTGACCGAAACCGCCCCCGCCGCCTCCAGAAGCTCTGTCACGCTTTTCTGCTTGGGCGTGAGCTTCATCGCGGTAATGTCCGCGTTCGGAGCGATGGCTGTCATCTTCATCACCGCGTCGTTGACCCTGCGGAACGCCTCCTCCGATTTGTAGAGAAAGCCGTCGCGCGTCATCTCGTCGAGCAGCGCGCTGTCGGTCAGCCCGAAGTCGTCCATGAGCTTTTCCAGACGCACGGGCCTGCGCTTGGTGTAGAGATAGTTGTAGAGCCGCTGCTTTTCCTCGTCGAGAAGCATGGCGCCGTCCTCCGCCCTCACGCCGTACAGCGTTGCCACCTTGTAGTTGATGCCGGCGGGCAGCATGGTCTTGACCGCGTCGTAGAGCGCGCAGAAATACCGCTCCTTCATGAACCGCGCGGTTTCTATCAGCTCCTCCGAGAGAACAGGCTCCGCGTCGAGCACCGAGAGAACAGCCTTCAGCTTTTCGCCCGTTTCTGTTTCGCACAGCTGTGTGACAATGCCCATCCTTCTGCGGTCGCCCCTTCCGAAGGGGACAAACACGCGCTTGCCAGCGGCGATCTCCGTCCGCAGGCGGTCGGGTACCAGATAGTCAAATTCCCTGTCGAACGAATAGGCGGCGTGCTCCACCGCGACCTTTGCGGCAAGTAGTCCCATTTTTCTTACAGTTCATCCTCGTCAGGCTCAACGAGGCTGATTTCGTGGTTCCTGATTTCCTCGATCGCCAGCAGCACGGGCTTATCCTCCGTGATGATCCCCTCGTTCTCGAACTTCTCGGTGATCTCCCTGGCTCTCTTGGATACGCCGACTACCAGCGCGTATTTGCTCTGCTTGCCCTCGAATAACTCGTCTACATTTACCTTGTGCATAATGATTCTCCTTTTTTGCCGGCACTCAGATGTTGCCGTGAATGATATCGTAAACCTCTTGCACCGCTGTGTCGAGGTCGTCGTTGATGACGTTGTAGGTGTATCTGCCGCGGCAGCCGATCTCCTCCTTCGCCTTTTCCAGCCGCTTTTCGATGGTTTCGCCGTCCTCGGTGCCGCGGCTCCTCAGACGCTTCTCCAGCTCCTCAAAGGAGGGCGGCACGATGAAAATGCTGATGACGCCGGGGCACTTCTTCATCACCTGGAGAGCGCCCTCTACCTCGATCTCAAGAAAGACCGTCCTGCCCTCGGCGAGCTTCTCGTTGAGCGCCTGCAGCGGCGTTCCGTAGTAGTTGCCGCAGTACTCCGCATACTCCAGATAGCCGTCCTCCGCGATCAGTTTTTCGAACGCCTCGCGGCTGATAAAATGATAGTGCTGTCCGTCAACCTCTCCCACGCGCGGCGCCCGTGTGGTGTTGGATACCGACACCCACACATTGCCGTCAAGCTCCCTGAGCTTCTCGAGAATCGTGCCCTTGCCGACTCCCGACGAGCCTGAGTAGAGCACCAGCTTTCCGTTTCCGTTAATCATTTTTTTCCTCACTTTCCTCGGCGCGGTTCCGTATCACCTCACAGGATACCGCCGAGAGCACTACGTGGTTGCTCTCGTTGATCAGCACCGATTTGCACTTGCGTCCGCAGGTGGCGTCGATGAGCATTCCGTTCTGCTTCGCCTCCTGCACGATGCGCTTGACGGGCGCGGAGTCGGGTGCGACTACCGCCACCAGCTTGTCGGAGCTGACGAGATTGCCAAAGCCGATATTGATCAGTTTCATGCTTTTATTCCTTTTTCGAATTATTCGAGATTCTGCACCTGCTCGCGTATCTTCTCGATCTCACCCTTGATGGCGACAACCTTGTGCGCGAGAACGGCGTCCTGTACCTTGGAGCCGATGGTGTTCGCCTCGCGGTTCATCTCCTGGATGATGAAATCGATCTTTCTGCCGACAGGCTCCTCGAGCCGCAAAAAGCTCTGCAGCTGCTCAAAGTGACTGCGCAGACGCACCGTTTCCTCCGCGACGGCTACCTTGTCGGCAAAAACCGCCACCTCGGTGAGAACCCTCTGCTCGTCGATCTCGACACTGAAGCTGTCGAGCGTCAGGCGGATGCGCTCCAGCAGCCGCTCCTCGTATTCCCTGACCGTCTGCGGCGAGCGCTCCTCGATCTCCTCCACAATGGAAAGAATGGTTTCCGCTCTGCTCAGTATGTCCGCGCGCAGCTTCTCGCCCTCCTGTCCGCGCATGGCGAGGAAGGAGGCAAGCGCCTTGTCCGCTACGCTCAGCACGTCCGCCGTGAGCTGCTCCTCGTCCTCCGCCGCCTTGCGCACGGTGAATACATCGGGGAACCGCGAGAGCGATACAACGCTGACGTCGTTGGGTATGCCGTATTTTTCGCTGATTTCCTTCATCGCGTTCAGATAGCCGGAAACCAGCTGGTGATTGATCTCGACCTCGGTGGCAGTATCCTCCGCCGCGCCGACTGTCACATACATATCGATCTTTCCGCGTGCCACACGCGCGTTGACAAAGCTCTTTAGCTTGTCATCGAGGAAGCTGAACCCCCTCGGCGTGCGGCAGTTAAACTCAAAGTAGCGGTGGTTCACGCTCTTGAGCTCTACGGTGATTTCACGTCCGTTGACAATCTCCTCGCAGCGACCGAAGCCCGTCATTGATTTGACCATATATAAGACTTCCTTTCACTTGCTTTTTTATCTTTTTATTATACCACCGTGTTCCGTCTTTGGCAATAGCTTTGTAACCCTTTTGTAATGATCAGTGAGCAGCGGCATAGAATGACACCGCACACAAACGTGCAGCAACCGAAAATCAGCTTTGCAGTAAGGTTTCATAGAAAAATGGGATTGGCAAGAGTCTGATGAACCCTTTTCGCGTTAACGTGCAG
>ONSE01000171.1 GCA_900320415.1 uncultured Eubacteriales bacterium | reverse complement strand
TTTTTTTGCGCGGCCGGAATATTGCGCGGCCTTCTCAGCGTTTCGGGTACGCGCAGCCGTCAGATCGGTTGTGACGATCAAGGGCTTCTTGCGCCAGCCTTGTTCTGCGAAATTTTCCGTCGAGATCTGAATAAAGCTTTTGATTTGAATAGAAAACAGTATAAAAACCTGTTCCGCAGCGAATTCGGAATCGCTCTCAACACCGAGGTCGTCCATAATCCGAAGGCTGTATCGGTTATAAAAGTATTGCGATTATCCTTGAACATGGCGGTAAGTGCATTCAGAGTTTTTAAGGGAGCCTCTGATAACTACTTCCTCGCGAACGTTGCCGTAAAGGTGGTGCCGTCCCCGGAGCTGCTCTGCACGGTCAGCTTTCCGCTCATGTTCCGCACGATCTGCTGCGCGATGGAAAGACCGAGTCCGTAGCCCTTTGTGGTACGTGATTTCTCCGCGCGGTAGAAGCGGTCAAAGATGTGCTCCATCTCTTCTTTGGAGATCACGCTGCCCTTGTTGTTGACCGCGAATTGAATCACTTCGCTTTTCTGATGAAGCGTGATGGTAACGGTGGTTCCGTCGTCCGCGTATTTGACGGCGTTGTCAATCAATATGTGCGCAAGCTGGTTGAGCTGGAGCTGATTGCCCTCAAGAGTGATGTCGGGCTCAATGTCGGTATCGATCAGCACCTCACGCTCAAAGGCGACGGGCTCAAAGTTCAGGGCGGAGCCCTCTACGATCTCGCTGAGATTGACCTCGGAGAGCTGCACCTGCGCGCTGCCCGCGTCGGACTTCGCGAGAAAGAGCATCTGATCGATCAGCTGCTTCATATGCTGGGCTTCCTCCTCGGTGCTCTCAAGCCATTTTCGCTCCTGCTCCACGGTGGAGAGGGAGTGGGACATCATAATGTTGTTGTTCGCGAGAATAACGGTCAGCGGAGTCTTGAGCTCATGCGACGCGTCCGCCACAAACTGCTTTTGCTGTTCCCACGCTTTTTTGACGGGCTTCACGGCGAGTCCCGAGAGCCATAAGCTGATCAGAAAGATGATGACCATGCTGCCGAAGAACAGACCGACGCTGATGAGCAGCGTTTTTTGCAGTCCCGAATAAATCGAGTTGTTGCTCGCAAAGACGATTTTGCGCTCGTCTATGAAATCCTTTTTGACATACATCAGTCCGTAGTCGGCGATCTGACCGCTCTGCTCGGTACGTTCGTTCGCGATTTCCACGCATTTTTCCAGATCGTCGCTGTCAATGCTGACGTTGTTCTCTGTCGTTTTGGTGATATTGCCTTCCGTGTCCAGATCTACAATGACGTAAGAGGAGATCTGCATCGGCTCCCTGTCGTGGATGTTGGGCTTGTCCTTGTAGCTCTCTTTTTCTCCCTTGTCAAAGGGAAAGCCGCTGTCATCGGTGGCGCGGTCGCGGCTGAAGCCCTTGCCGTTGATGTCAACGACCTGGTTCAGCCCTCGTTCCAGTTCATTGGCGGCGTTGGAGTAGGCGTTCACGCACACCGCTGCGAAAATCGAGAGAATGACAATGCCCATCAGTGTCATATTAATGAGAATGATTCTTGCCCTCAGCTTTTTGATCATGGCTTCTGCTCCAATCTGTATCCGACCTTCTTGACTGCCTTGATTTCGGCGGAGGACTGGATGAAGTGCAGCTTGCGTCTGAGAAAGGAGATGTACGCCTCCACATTGTTGGAGCCGGCGTCGGAGTCATATCCCCACACCTTGGTGATGATGTCCTCCTTGGAGAGGATGATGTCACGGTTGGCGATGAGGAGCTTGAGGATCTCTGCCTCCTTGAAGTTGAGATGGACGGACTTGCTGCCCTTGGAGAGCATACTGGTGGAGGCGTTGAAGCTGAAATCACCGTAGGCGGTTTCATCCAGCATGACCTCGCCGCGGCGTCTTGTCAGTGCCTTGACACGAGCGAGCAGCTCCTCGGGGGCAAAGGGCTTTGTCATATAGTCGTCGGCGCCCTGGTTCAGCCCCGTCACCTTGTCGCTGATGGTGTCCTTTGCGGTCAGCATCAGAATCGGAGTCTGGATTTTGCCCTTCCTCAGCTCGCGGGCAATCTCAAAGCCGTCACGGTGGGGGAGCATGACATCAAGAATGATCAGATCATAGATGCCGCTCATACCGTAGTCCAGACCGTCGTTTCCGTCATAGACGATGTCCGCCATGTATTTTTGCTCCAGCAGAATCTGCTTGAGCGCCTCCGCCAGTCTTTTTTCATCTTCTACAATCAGTATTTGCATTGCGCATCCTCCTCATAAAAGTTTTTCATATCTATATGGTAAGGGAAAAGGCTTAAAAAATCATTAAATAGTTTTTAAATTATTTTTCAGTTATTTTTAAGAATGGCGCGGTATACTTCAGTCAAACAAAAGCAAGGCGCCGCAAACGCGAAAGAAAAAATCGGTAAATTTTGAAGTTTTCGAAATTTTTAAGAAATTTAAGAGATTTTTAAGGTTGACGGTGTAAGCTTTCATCAGAACAGCAAAGGGAGGCAGCAAAACATGAAAGTACAAACCATCTTTGAGAGAACAGAGATTAAATATATCATCAGCCTCAGACAGCGCGAGGCGCTTCTGAAAATGATAGAGGCCTATATCAAGCCGGATGAATACGGCGAGAGCACGGTGTGCAGCCTGTATTTCGACACAGACGACTTTCTCCTGATCCGCAACTCTATGGACAAACCGGTCTACAAAGAAAAGCTCAGGCTTCGCAGCTACTCCACCCCCAAGGCGAACAGCAGCGTGTTCCTCGAGCTGAAAAAGAAGTACCGCGGCGTGGTGTACAAGAGACGCCAGACGCTGCGTTACACCGAGGCGATGGATTACATCGACTACGGCGAGATGCCCGACGAGTCCCAGATCATGAGGGAAATCGACTATACGATGTCCCGCTACCGCAATCTCCGTCCGAGAATGTTCATCGGTTACGACAGAACGGCGTTTTACAGCAGGACTGACCACGAGCTGCGGATCACTTTTGACAAGAACGTCCGCTTCCGCACCGACAACCTTGATCTGGCAAAGGGCAGCTACGGCGAGACCATTCTTCCCTCGAATCTCTGCATCATGGAAATCAAGTCCCTCAACACCATGCCGCTGTGGCTCACCTCAGCGCTCAGCCGGCTGAAATTATTCCCCGGTTCCTTCTCCAAATACGGGACCGCCTACAGGATCGTATCCGAAAGAAATCATCAGACAACACAGGAAACAGGAGGTATGTATTGTGCTTAATCAGTTATTTTCCGCTATCTACTCAGGAACCTTTACACCCGACATCTACTTCATCTGCACAGCGGTTTCACTGGCGCTCGGCGCGCTGATCGCCTTCACGGCAGGCTTCCGCGCCAAGCAGAGCAAGAGCTTCCTCCTCGCGCTATTCCTGATTCCCGCCATCGTACAGACCGTTATCATGCTGGTCAACGGCAGCGTCGGCACAGGCGTCGCGGTCATGGGCGCCTTCTCACTGGTACGCTTCAGAAGCGTAGCGGGAACCGCGAAGGAGATCGTCAGCATCTTCCTCGCCATGGCGACAGGTCTCGCGACGGCGATGGGTTATCTCGGACTTGCGGCGATTTTTGTGGTCATCATCTGCATCTTCATGCTCCTCACCGCCTTCATCCGCTTCAAGGAGAAGGACGACCTCGTCAGGAGCCTGAAAATCACCGTACCCGAAGATCTCAACTACGCGCACGAATTTGACGATGTGTTTGAAAAATACACCCGCGGCGCGAAGCTCCTCACCGTCAAAACCTCCAACATGGGCAGCCTTTACAAGCTTCTCTACCGCGTAGAGCTCAACAGCGAGGATCAGATCCAGCGCTTCATCGACGAGCTGCGCATCCGCAACGGCAACCTTGAGATCGCGGTTCTCATGCCCGAGACCGAGGACGCGAGACTGTAAGGCCTATTCACACGACAACGACGAATTTTTTCATAAACATCTCCTTAGAAGCAGGCCGGCAGTATTGCCGGTCTGTTTCTCCTTTCAGCCGATTTTCTTATTCGCCGCGCCCCGTAAAGCTCCTCACGTTTCTCTCGGCAAACTGAATGAGGTTAAAGAGCGAGGAGGCTCCCTTGTCAAAGTAGCCGGAGATGATGTCCGGAGAGAGGGCGAGAGAGAGCCTGCCGCGCTCCAGCACCGCGTCAATCAGCTCAAGGTTGAGCATCATCGCCGCGGAGGTGAGATTTTTGTAGCGGTTCCTGTCCAGAGAGAACATGGTCTGGGTATTGCTTTTGTCGGCGCAGTAGATCATGCGGAAGATCTCGTAGTCCGCGCACATCAGGTAGTTGCTGACGGTGTTTGTCAGCCGCTTGTCTCCCAGCTGCGCCAACAGATCGAAAATCACCGCCGTGGTGTTGGTGATCAGCTTTTTGTTGACCTGGTTGATCATGCTGCCCTTGAGATGGCCGATTTCTTCCGACTCGGGCATCTCCGAGGCGCTCACGGCAGAGGGCTTGCGCTGCACCGTCCTGCCCAGCAGATAGTCGGTCGTCACGTCGTAATACTCCGCGGTCTTTACCAGAAAATCAAGACCGCACTCGCGGATCCCCTTCTCGTAATGGGAGAGAAGCGCCTGCGAGATTCCCAGATCGGCGGCCGCCTGCTTCTGGCTCATCCCCTTTTCCTTGCGCAGGAATGTGATAATTCTCGGAAAATCATGATTCAAGACTTGACACTCCATTCGGTTTGATAGTATAATATACGGGTGTTAGTATGCGGTAACTGTCGGTATTTGCCATATATACTATCAGTATAGCGCAGAAATAACCATTTGTAAATAATCACGCCGCGTTTTGTCGCGGATTTTTTGGGAGAAATCTGATGAAATCCTATTTGATTCACTTCATTCGCCACGGCGCGATCGATGAGACCCTATCGGGCAAATACATCGGCGCGACAGACGTTCCTCTTTCCGAAAAGGGAAGGGAAGCGCTGCGGCAGCTCGACAAAGAGTTCCGCTACCCCCGCGCGCAGGTGGTGTTCACCAGTCCCCTCAAACGCTGCACGGAGACCTGCAGGATCCTTTATCCGGACATCAGTCCTCTTGCGATTGCGGATCTGCGCGAGTGCGATTTCGGCGACTGGGAGGGAAAGACCGCCGATGAGCTGAAAAACGAGCCGGACTTTGAGCGGTGGCTCGCGGGCGACAACGAGGTACGGCCGCCCGACGGTGAGAGCAACGCGAGCTTTGTGCGCAGGATTTGCCGTATGTTCGAGAGCATCGTCGAGGGGCTGATGAAAACAGGCACCACCGAGAGCGTGATCGTCACCCACGGAGGCGTCATCATGACGCTGCTCGCGGTCTACGGACTGCCGCAGGCGAAGCCTTTTGAGTGGGTGATGGACAACGGCTGCGGCTATTCGCTGCGAGTCACGCCCATGCTGTGGCAGCGCGGCAAGGTGACGGAGGTATTCACCCGGATTCCCATGAAGGAAGAAGAATAAATATATTCAAGATAGAAGGAGCAATTAACATGGCAGATTACAAGATCACATTACTGAAGGGCGACGGCATCGGCCCCGAAATCGTCAACCAGGCGGTAAAGGTACTCAACAAAGCGGCGGAGAAGTTCGGCTTCACCGTGGAATATGACGAGGCGCTGCTCGGCGGCTGCGCCATCGACGCGACAGGCGTTCCGCTTCCCGAGGAGACCGTAGCCAAGTGCAAGGCGTCCGACAGTGTACTTTTGGGCGCGGTGGGCGGTCCCAAGTGGGACAATCAGCCCGGCAGCAACCGTCCCGAGGCGGGACTTCTGGGTATCCGCGGCGCTCTGGGACTGTTCGCCAACCTCCGTCCCTCTGTTATCTTCGGACCTCTCAAGAGCGCGTCCCCGATCAAGGACGAGATCATCGGCGACGACATGGACATCATGATCGTCCGCGAGCTGACGGGCGGCATCTATTTCGGTCAGCGCGGCAGGGAAGATGACGCGGCGTGGGATACCGAGAAGTATTCCGTCGCGGAGGTTGAGAGAATTGCCAGAGTCGCGTTTGACCTCGCCATGAAGAGAAATAAGAAGCTCACCAGCGTGGACAAGGCAAACGTCCTCGAGTCCTCCCGTCTGTGGAGACAGACTGTTATCGAGGTTTCCAAGGACTATCCCGAGGTGGAGCTCAACCATATGTATGTTGACAACTGCGCTATGCAGCTTGTCCGCAACCCCAAGCAGTTTGACGTGATCGTTACCTCCAACATTTTCGGAGACATTCTTTCCGACGAGGCGTCGATGATCGCGGGCTCTATCGGTATGCTCGCCTCCGCCAGCCTTTCGGGCGGCAAGCTCGGACTCTATGAGCCGATTCACGGCTCCGCTCCCGACATCGCGGGCAAGGGCATCGCGAATCCCCTCGCCACCATTCTTTCCGTAGCGATGATGCTCCGCTATTCTCTCGCGCAGCCTGAGGCGGCGGAGGCGATCGAGGCGGCGGTAGCCAAGGTTCTCGAGAACAACCGCACCCCCGATATCTACGAAGAGGGAATGAACAAGGTAACCTGCGAGCAGATGGGTGACCTCGTTTGCGCGCAGCTCTGATAAGGAGAGAACTATGCAGCTTTACGATATGCACACGCATATACTCCCCGCGTTTGATGACGGCGCGAAAACCGTTGAGGACAGCCTCGCGCTGATCGAGTGCCTGAAAAAGCAGGGAGTATCCCATATCTGTCTGACGCCGCATTTTTATACACACGAGATGAGCGTAGAGGACTACGTCGCCAAGCGTCAGGAGGCGTTTGAGGTGCTCCGTCCGCAGCTTCCCTCCGACGTCGAAATCGTGCTCGGCAGCGAGGTATATGTGACGCAGTACCTGTTCAACAGCCAGGATCTCAACGGTATCACCTACGGACAGTCAAATTATATTCTCGTGGAGTTTTCCTATCAGTGTACCTTCAACGAGACGATAATGCGCCAGTTTGATGTGCTCATGCGCAACCACAGGCTTATCCCCGTGCTGACGCACGTGGAGCGTTACGATAACCTCATGAGCGACCCGGGCTTGATAGAGGAGCTGAAGGATGACGGCGTTGTGATTCAGACGAATATCAGCAACTACGCCGACAAGGCGCCGTTTTTCCGCAAGCGCAAGCTGCTCAAATTTATTTCAAACGGTTTGATTGATATACTCGGCTCCGACGCGCATTCCTTCAAGCACAATACTCCCGAGGTTTTTACGCAGGCGATGAAAAACATTTCGCAGAAGTGCGGCGACGGCACCCTCAGCGATATGATGGCAAACGCCGAAAAGATTTTCAAAGCGGCAAAGGGCATTTGACTTTTTCACCGGCAGGCAGAAATGTCTGTCGGTGTTTCTGCATATTTTTTTCCGAAAACCTTTTATTGAGAGGGAAAATGTGCTATAATACATAGGATATGCATACTTCCGACAAAGAATCAGGAGTTGATACTATGAGTACCATCAAAAGAACGCAAATTGCGGACGGCGTGTTCTTCAACAGCGTCAAGGACAGCCGTTTTAAAACCATGAAACTCTCGGCAAATCTGTACGTTCCCCTCAGTGCCGAAACCGCCTCGGAAAACGCGCTCCTCGCGGGCGTACTCTCCCGTTCCTGCAAGGCGTATCCCGATTTCACCGCGCTGAGCCGCAAGCTCTGCGCGCTCTACGGCGCGGATCTGAACGTTCTGGCACACAAGGCGGGTGACAATCAGGTGATCACCCTTTCCGCCTCGGGTCTCGACGACCGCTATGCCATGGAGGGAGAGAGCATCGCGCGCGAGCTTTCCCTGCTGCTCTGCGGCGTGATTTTCGAACCGAATCTCAGCGGCAGGGCGTTTGTTGCGGGAGAGGTAGAGCAGGAGCGCAGGCAGCTTTTGGATGTGATTGATTCCGAGTATAACGATAAGCGCATCTACGCCAACGGCAGGATGACGGAAATCATGTGCGCGGACGAGGTGTACGGTGTCAAGCGCTACGGCACCGCAGAGGCGATCAAGGCGGCGACGCCCGAGAGTCTTTACGCGGCGTGGGAGAGGCTGCTCCGTACGTCGTACGTGGAGATCATGTACATCGGAGACAGCGCGCCCGACAAGGCGGCAGAGGTGTTTACAGATGCCTTCCGCAGTATCGGCCGCGCGCCTGTGAAGCAGAGTACGCAGATTATCCGCGGTGTGAAAGAGGTCAAGCGCGAAACAGAGGAAATCGAGGTTTCGCAGTCCAAGCTCGTCATGGGCTTCCGCGCGGGAACCGCGGTACCCGAGAAGGAGGCGAGGGCGGCAAGCCTGATGTGCTCGATACTCGGCGGCACCGCCACCTCCAAGCTGTTCTGCAACGTGCGCGAAAAGCAGAGCCTCTGCTATTACTGCGCCGCCCGCTATGACAAGTACAAGGGAATCGTCGTGATCGACAGCGGCGTAGAGGGCGAAAACGTCGAAAAGCTGGAAAAAGGCATTATGAAGGAAATCGAGGACATGAAAAACGGCGTGATTTCCGATTTTGAGATTGAATCCACGAAAATGGCGGTCATCAACGCGTATCAGGGTTCCAACGACACGGTGGGCGGTATCGAGGCGTGGTACGCTTCTCAGCTTTTGGAGGACGGCTTCAAGACCATTGAGGAGGCGGCCGCGCTGCTCAACGCCATCACCAAAGAGGAAATCGTCGCGGCGGCACAGCGGCTGCAGCTCGATACCGTATATGTACTGAAAAACAAGTGAGAGGTGAGAGAATGAACATGACTGAAATCAAGTCCGACCGCGCGGGCGACAGCTACTACAAAATCAGGCACAGCTCGGGGCTGACGGTATATGTGTATCCCAAGAAGGGGTACCGTTCCGCCTACGCGATTATCGGAACCAATTACGGCAGCGTCAATAATTGCTTCTCCCTCGACGACGGTGAAAAAATCACCGTACCCGACGGTATCGCGCACTATCTGGAGCACAAGCTGTTTGAAAGCGCGGAGGGCGACGCCTTCACGCGTTACGCCGAAACCGGAGCCAGCGCCAACGCCTACACGAGCTTTGAAAAGACTTGCTACCTCTTTTCCTGCACCGACAGGTTTGAGGAAAGCCTCGAAATCCTGCTTGATTTTGTCGGCGACCCGTATTTCACTCCCGAGACCGTGGCAAAGGAGCAGGGGATCATCGGTCAGGAGATAAAAATGTACGACGATTCTCCCGACTGGCGCGTGATGTTCAATATGCTGGAGAAGATGTACCACAACCATCCCGTCAAAATCGATATCGCGGGCACTGTGGAGAGCATCGCGCAGATCACTGCCGAAAAGCTCTACGACTGCTACAATACGTTCTATAATCTCAATAATATGGCGCTTTGCGTCGCGGGCAACGTCACGGCGGAGCAGGTTCTAGCCATCTGTGACAAAATGCTCAAGCCATGTGAAAAGCACGAGATACACAGCTACTTTGAGGAAGAGCCATATGAGATCGTGGAGCCTTACGTGGAGCAGACCTTCCCTGTGATGATGCCGATGTTCAACCTCGGCTTCAAGGAAAAGGCGGAGCACCTTGACGAGAAGAAGCTCGCCCAGACGGATATCCTGCTCTCCATGCTCGCCTCTCCCACCAGCAGGCTCTACCGCGACCTGATGGACGCAAATCTGATCAACAGCAGCTTCGGCTACGAGCTGTTTGAGGGTCCCGGCTACCGCGCCGTCATTTTCGGAGGAGAGTCCCGTGCTCCGAGGCAGGCGGCGGAGATGATCAAGCAGTATATTGCAAAGGTGAAAGCGGAGCAGCCGGACAGGGAGGATTTTGAAATTTCCAAAAAAGCAATATACGGCGACTCGATTTCCGCTCTCAACTCTGTCAGCTCTATCGCGAATATTGTTCTCAGCCATCATTTCAGCGGCCATGAGCCGTTCACCTACCTCGAGGCAGTGGCGGCGACCACCTATGAGGACATCTGCGTGCGTCTCTCCGAAATGCTGGATGTGACAAACTGCACGCTTTCGGTTATCAAGAGCGCTGAGGCGGAGGTGTGAGATGACGGAGTTTCATGTCAGCTTTCCGTTCCTGGGCTGGAATTTTACCATCAACCGCGTGGCGTTCGCTTTCGGCTCCTTTCAGGTTTATTGGTACGGACTGATCATTGCCACAGGTCTTGTTCTCGCGCTGGTATACGCGCATTTTTCCGCGAAGCGCTATCATGTGGACGCGTCAAAACTGATGAACTGTGTGTTCGCGGGACTGTTCACGGGCATCGTCGGCGCGAGACTGTATTTCTGTATTTTCAAATGGGATTATTACGGCAGCCACCCGCTTGAGATTCTTGCGATTCACGAGGGAGGTCTTGCCATCTACGGCGGCATCATCGGCGCCTTGCTCGGAGGACTGGGAGTCGCCAGGATCCAGAAGATGAAGTTCATGCCTATCCTTGATATCACCATGGTCGGCTTCCTGATTGGTCAGGGCGTCGGCCGCTGGGGCAACTTTTTTAACCAGGAGGCATACGGCACGCCGACCGAGCTGCCGTGGGCGATGATGAGCGAGGGCACCATGGGCGTGCCGGTCCATCCCTGCTTTCTCTATGAATCGCTCTGGTGTTTGCTGGGCGTGGCGGTGCTGCACTTCTACGGCAAGTACCGCCAGAAATACGCGGGTCAGATTTTCTATTTGTATCTCGTGTGGTACGGCTTCGAGCGCACCATTGTCGAGGGACTGCGCACCGACAGTCTTTATCTTCCGTTCCGGCTTTTCGGAATGGATATCCGCGTATCGCAGGTGCTTTCTTTCGTGTTATTTGTTATTGGTATCGTATTGTTAATCATCAACAGAAAAAAGGAGGATCCGTTCTATGCAGATTATCGACGGCAAAAAGGTATCGGCAGAGGTAAAGGAGAAGGTCAGACAGGAAACGCTGCAGCTTAAGGAGCAGCACGGCATCACACCGGGACTCGCGGTGGTCATCGTCGGTGACGACCCCGCTTCACGTGTGTATGTCAACAACAAGAAGAAAGCCTGCGAGCTGGTGGGCTTCCGTTCCGAGGAGTACGCCCTGCCTGCATCCACCGCGCAGGAGGAGCTTCTCGATCTCGTCAGAACCCTCAACGGGAAGGAGGATATCAACGGTATCCTGGTACAGCTGCCGCTTCCGAAGCACCTTGATGACAAGGCGGTGATCGAGGCGATCAATCCCGTCAAGGACGTGGACGCGTTCCACGCGGTGAATGTCGGCAAGATCATGCTCGGCGAGTACGATTTCCTGCCTTGCACTCCCGCCGGTGTCATGGAAATGCTCCACTCCTACGGCATTTCCGTCGAGGGCAAGGAGTGCGTGGTCATCGGCAGAAGCAACATCGTCGGCAAGCCCATGGGAATGCTTTTGCTCCATGAAAACGGAACCGTTACCATCTGTCACAGCCGCACCAAAAATCTCGCGGCGGTCTGCGCGAGGGCGGATATCCTCGTCGCTGCGGTCGGGATCCCCAAGTTTGTCAAGGCGGACATGGTGAAAGAGGGCGCAGTGGTGATTGACGTCGGTATGGACAGGGATGAAAACGGAAAGCTCTGCGGCGACGTCGATTTCGAGAACGTCAAGGAGAAATGCTCCTATATTACCCCCGTTCCGGGCGGTGTGGGCCCCATGACCATCGCCACACTGATGAAGAATACGCTCAAGGCGTGCCGCATTCAGAACGGCATATAAAAACACTTGACAATACTTTGTGTTTGTGATATAGTATATAAGCCGCATATTGTGGGTAGGATACAGGTGCGCCCTGTTCCGCAAGTAAAGTGATTTCACCCACGGATAGCGAGCCCATTGTAAAGGATTGAAAGTATGTACGCAGTTATTCAGACAGGCGGAAAGCAGTACAAGGTAAC
>ONSE01000192.1 GCA_900320415.1 uncultured Eubacteriales bacterium | reverse complement strand
TACGTCAGTATTCCTGCGGAGCTTTGACAATATTCTGCCATAAATCTTCCGCACTTCTGCACGACATTGAATTATTAGAGATTCCCTTCAGAAATTACTGCTTGCCGAAGGGCATTTTGATTTTGTCCATCAGACCGCCGCCGATGATTTCCTTTGCCTTCTCAAGGATATCCTTTGCCTGCTCCTCGCCGATACCGAGCTTCGCCGCGATATCGCTGATAATCTTGCCGGCGTTGCCTAATCCCGCAAGAAGGTTGTTGTTCTCGAGAACGTCGTTGACCTTGGCGCTGTCGTCAGTGCTGAGACCTGTCTTTTTTGCAAGCTCCGCGATAAAATCTGTTTTATTCATGGTTGACACCTCTTTTTGTTATTTTTATGCATATTATACACAATATTTCACAGTTCGTCAAGGGATTGGGCGCAAACCGCGAACAAAAAGGGCAGGTTTCGCCTGCCCTTTCGGTTTGTTGCTTATTTGAGATAGGTTCCCGTGCCGCCGATCTTGCCGTCGATGCCCGTGAAGCCTGCCGCGCAGCAGACATAGACGCGCATATTGCCCTTTCCGAGAGAGGGAACGGACAGCGTGCCGTTGGTGACGTTCTTCACGTCGCCCGTCACAGCGTCAATGTACTTGCCGTTGGGAATGTTCTTGAAGGTCGCCGTTCCAGAGACCGCGACGCACGCGAGACTGTCGGTGCCCTCCTCGGTAAAGCGGCGGATATACGCCATGTCGCCGCTCACATACTGCGAGCTGACGGTGTACTGACCCTTCTGCAGGGCAGGCACCGCGCGCCGGATCGCGTTCAGCTTGGAAATATGCTGTGCCAGCGGCTGTTCAAGTGTGTCCTTGACCTTGCCCGTAGCGGTGTACTCGCTGAAGTCAGTCGCGTCCACGGTGCCCTCGAGGTAGTCGCCGAAATAAGCACGTCCCGTAGTGTCGAGAGGAGCGTTGGGACCGACGTCAATGACGGCGCCCTTCTTGAATTCGACCTCGGAGCCGTAGTACACGCAGGGAATGCCGCGGAAGGTGAACATCAGGTTGAGGTTCTCCGCCCAGGTCTGCGTGCCGCCCGCGAAACGGTTCTTTTCGTCGGGGGATTCGGGGGAATAGTCATGCGAATCTACATAGGTCACATTATAGGTCGCGTCGTTGTAATTCTTGTCGCCGCTCTTGGCGATGCCGAACGCGCCGCTCGCGCTGCCGAAAAGACGGTGCATCTGGAAGTCGATCGCTTCCATACCCGATGCCATGGAGCGGTCGGGCTTGTGGTACTCGATACCCTTGAGGAACGCGTTGTCGGAGGTAGGCTGCTTGGAGGTGTCGTCCTCCTCGGCGTAGTGGTCAAAGGTCAGGTTCATATTGTTGTTGATATCCTGCGCCGTGGTGCCGAACGACCACTTCTGCGCCCATTTGGGATTGCTTTCCTTCCAGGTGTAGAAGGGCGTGCTCTCCTCGGCATGGTCACGGTACCAGATCTGTGTGTAGCGCGTGCAGATTTCGCCGAACATCAGGAAATTGCTCTTGCCCGCCGCCTTTGCCGCATCGTAGATCTGTTCGTTATACATCAGGTTGAGCGCCACGCGGGGGATATGTCGGACGGTATCGACGCGGAAGCCGTCAACGCCTCTTGCGATGTAGCTGCCGTAGGACTCGGTGACGTACTCCGCAACGGCAGGATTCTCGGTGTTGAGGTCAACGCAGTCGCCCGCGATCTGGGCGTACTTGCAGGTCCAGTCGTCCCAGTTCAGACTCTGGAAATAGCCCGTATGATAGTAGTTGTTGGGATTGTAGATCTTGCTGTCGGAGAGCTTGGAGATATCGTAGTCCGCCTCTGCCGGCACAAGACCCGTCGTGTTGCCGTGGTTGCCCGCATAGTCGACGTATTTCATCATGTTCAGACGCTGACGGTACTGCACCTCGGGCTTCTGCGCCCAGTATTCCTCGGCGGAATTCAGTCCGTAGGCGTCGAGCAGATACTTGGTGGGAACCATGGACGCCTCAAGATCAGAGAGGTCGGCGCTGTAGTCCTTCTCAAAGATCGGACAGAAATGCGCCTCGCCGAAGTTGCCCGTGTGCTGGAAAACGACGTCCTGGATGATCTTCATGCCCTTGGAATGCACCGCCCTGACGAGGTCGTCAAAATCAAAGTCATCGCTCTCGTAGCGGGGATCCACCTTGGAGAAGTCCATCGCGTGGTAGCCGTGGTAATCATAGCCCGAGGCATTCTCTACCACGGGAGTGACCCAGATGGCGGTGAAGCCGAGCGCCTTGATATAGTCGAGCTTCTCAGCGAGTCCCTTGAAGTCGCCGCGCCACGCGGGATCGGAATCGGGGTTGCCCGCCTTGGTGTCGTCCCAGCAGTGAACGTTGTTGGACTTGTCGCCGTCATAGAAGCGGGTCGTCATGACAAAGTAGATGCTGTCCTCGCGCATATCGACGCTGTCCACGGGATCCACCTTGTCGGGGTCATATTTTGTCCATTTGCCGTCGGAGCACCAGTATTCCCTGGTTTCTCCGTCGGGCGCGTTCAGCGTGTATTCTCTCGAATACTGCTTTCCGTCCGCGTCGGTGATCAGGGCGTTCACCTTGGTGTAGCCCGTGACAGTGAAGTTGAACCAATTTCCCGAGGCAACCATCTTTTCTCCGGGATAGGATTTTGACATGGCGCCGTTGGTCGGGAGAGAGTTCCAAAGATAAATATACGGCTGCGTCACCTGCTTGTGTCTCACATGAACCAGAATCTGTGAAGTGGAAGAACAGACCTCTGACGAATCAGAGGCCTGTGCTGCGTTTACTGTTAAGATTCCGAAGGAAACAGCAAGCAACAGGGTGAGCAAAAGAGCGGTCGCTTTTTTGAGTCCTGTCATATGCTTCTCCTTATCAGCTTGCGATCAGATACTGGATCGCTGTCGCGTCAACAACAGTGACTTTGCCGTCACCGTTGACATCCGCAAGAGTCTTGTCAATGGTCTTTGCCTCGGGATACTCCGCGCAGTACATCTGAACGTAGGTCGCGTCCTTGATGTCCACATAGTGGTCCTTGTTCGCGTCGCCGACCTGATAGCCCGAAGGTGTGGTTGTCGGGGAAACGGTGGGAGTCGGAGGATTGGTGGGTCTTACGGTTGTCGGAGCCTGGGTGGGCGCCTGGGTAGGCTTCTGGGTGGGAGCCTGGGTCACGATAGGAGTCGTGGTAGCCACAGGAGTGGTGGGTCTTACGGTCGGATCCGGAAGATCGTCGGTAACCGTGTAGGTGTAGGTTCTGCTGACGGTGGTGTTGTCGGAAGCCTGTACGAACACTTCGACGTTATAGGTGCCGAGCTTGGTGAATACATACTCGAGCCGGCTGTTGAGGGTGTAGTAGGGGGTGTTCTCCACACCGTTGGGATCGGAGATGATGTACTTGTAGAAGAGAAGGTTGGTGCCTGCCTGTCTGACCGCCGCCCGCGCTGACGGAAATGGTGGTATTGGCATTTCTCTTCACAAGGTTGAGGTTTGCGGGATATACACTCTTGATGACGGGCTTCTTCAGCTGCGCGTCATTCTCGACGGTGATGCTCATGCTGCGGCTGTTCTCGTTGCCGTCCGCGTCCTTGACGTCGAGAGTCAGGGTGTAGGTGCCTGCAGCGGTGGGAGTCCATACCGCAGAGGAAACGGTGCTGTAGTCCGCGATCACGGAGGCGGAGCCCGCCGCGTTCTTTACAGAGTACTTGTAGTAAACTTCACCGCTGCCCTGCGCG